>DASRUW010000156.1:0-4265 GCA_035655255.1 Telluria sp.
AGAACGCCAGACCGAGGGCGGCGGATACCATGGTTTTCTTGAACATCTTGTCTCTCCTCTATGGTTTTATCGACAACAAACAACGCTAAGAACCGGTCCTTTGCAAAATGCGCGTAGCCCGCTCGACGACAGGTGCATCGACCATCTGCCCATCGAGGGAAAAGGCGCCATTACTGTGCCTTGCGGTTTCCACTACCCGGCGCGCCCAGTCCACTTCGTCCGGATCTGGGCTAAAGGCGGCATTGATGCTGTCGACCTGGGACGGATGGATGCACAGCATTCCGCCCATGCCGGCCGCCCGGGAGCGAGCCGCGGCTTCGGCCAACCCGGTCTTGTCGGCCAGCGCGGGATAGACGCCATCGATCGGCGACGGCAATTGGGCAAGGCGCGAATGCAGTACAAGGCTGAAGCGCGCCTGGTCGAGCATCGCTTCTCCGCCGGCGCTACCCGGCTTCAGATCGAGATCCAACCCGAGGTCGAGCGTGCCCAGCGCCAGGCGTTCCACGCCCTGGGTCCGAACCAGTTCGGGCACGGCCAGGACGCCCACGGCGGTTTCGACGATCGGCCAGACCGGCTTGCCGCAGGTCGCATGGACGTGCCGTACTTGCTCAGCCGTTTCGGCCTTGGGCAACAGCACCGCGGCCACGCCCGGGTGGCTGGCCAGGGCCAGGTCGGCGGCATGGTCGCTGGTATCCGCCGCGTTGATGCGCACCAGAACCCGGGCGTCCGGCGTCGAATCGAGAAATTCCCGGATGATCTGACGCGCCTTGGCTTTGGCCCCCGCCGCTACGGCGTCCTCCAGATCGACGATGACCCCGTCGGCCCCGCTGGCCAGCGCCTTGGGAATGCGCTCGCCGCGGTCACCGGGGACGAACAAGGCGGTACGGACGGTTTTTGATTCCACACTAGAAACGTTCACGGATCATTCCTCTTTCAGATAACGCCGGTTTCATGCAAACGCGCGATGTCATCCGCGCTGCAACCCAGCTCTTGCAAGATGGCCTCGGTGTGTTCCCCTAGCCCCGGCACCGGGTCCATGCGCGCGTCGAAGGCGTCGGTTTTGCCGGGCGGAAGCAGTGCGGGAATTGGGCCGGCGGGCGTGTCCACCTCAGTCCAGCGCTGGCGCGCCTTGAGCTGCGGGTGCTGCCACACGTCGTGCATGTCGTTCATGTGCGCGTTGGCGATTTGGGCGGCATCCAGCTTGGCGATCACCTGATCGGCAGTCAGATGGGAAAACACAGCGATGATCAGGGCACGCAGTTCGTCGCGCGCCGCCACACGCTTGGAGTTCGAGGAGAAGCGCGGGTCTTGTGCCAGGCCGGGTTGATCCAGCACCTTGTCGCAGAAGGTTTCCCACTCGCGCTCGTTCTGCAGCCCAAGCATCACGGTCTTGCCGTCGCCGGCCTGGAACGGGCCGTAGGGATAGATGGTGGCGTGCGCAGCGCCGGCGCGCGGTGGCGGCGTGGCACCGTCGAAGGCGTAGTACAACGGGTAGCTCATCCACTCCACCATGCTCTCCAGCATCGACACGTCGATCTGGCAGCCCTTCTTGGTACGGGCACGCTGCAGCAAGGCGGCCAGGATGTTGGTGTAGGCGTACATGCCAGCAGAGATGTCCGCGATCGAGCAGCCGGCCTTGGCCGGTTCGTCGGGCGAGCCGGTGATCGACAGGAAGCCCGATTCGCTCTGGATCAGCAGGTCGTACGCCTTCTTGTCGCGATACGGGCCGTCGGCACCGTAGCCGGAGATGTCACAGACGATGAGTCCGGGGTGCTTGTCGCACAGGGCCTCGTACGACAGCCCAAGGCGAGCGGCGGCGCCGGGCGCCAGGTTCTGTACCAGCACATCGGCCTGCTCGAGCAGCTTGCCCAGCAGCTTCTGCGCCTCGGGGTGCTTGACGTCGAGCGTCAGGCTCTCCTTCGAACGGTTGCTCCAGACGAAGTGCGAGGCCAGGCCACGCACCCGTTCGTCGTAGGCACGGGCGAAGTCGCCGACGCGCGGGCGCTCAATCTTGATCACGCGCGCGCCGAGGTCGGCCAACTGCCGTGTGCAGAACGGCGCGGCGATCGCATGCTCCAGTGTGACGACGGTAATACCCTCCAAGGGACGCATGGCGGACTCCTCAGAACGACCGCGGCAGCCCGAGCAGATGCTCGGCCACGTAGGAGAAGATCAGGTTGGTCGAGATCGGCGCCACCTGGTACAGGCGCGTCTCGCGGAACTTGCGTTCGATGTCGTACTCGTTGGCGAAACCGAAACCGCCATGGGTCTGCATGCAGACGTTGGCCGCTTCCCACGACGCCTTGGCGGCGAGGTACTTGGCCATGTTGGCCTGCGCCCCGCACGGCTGCTTGGCATCGAACAGCTCACAGGCCTTGAAGCGCATCAGGTTGGCGGCTTCGATCTCGATGAAGGCTTCGGCGATCGGAAACTGCACGCCCTGGTTCTTCCCGATCGGCCGGTCGAACACCACGCGCTCGTTGGCGTACTTGGTGGCGCGGTCGATGAACCAGTAACCGTCGCCGATACATTCGGCAGCAATCAGTGTGCGTTCGGCATTGAGCCCGTCGAGGATGTACTTGAACCCCTTCCCTTCTTCCCCGATCAGGTTCTCTTCCGGAATCTCCAGATTGTCGAAGAACAGCTCATTGGTTTCGTGGTTGACCAGGTTCGGGATCGGCCGCACGGTCAGGCCGTTGCCGATCGCTTGGTGCAGGTCGACGATGAAGATCGACATTCCTTCGGACTTCTTCTGCACCTCGGCCAGCGGCGTGGTGCGCGCCAGCAAGATCATCAGGTCCGAGTGCTGCACGCGCGAGATCCACACCTTCTGACCATTCACCACATAACGGCCATCCTTCTTGACCGCCGTGGTCTTGATCTTGGTGGTATCGGTACCGGTGGTCGGCTCGGTGACGGCCATCGACTGGATACGCAGCTCGCCGGCGGCGATCTTGGGCAGATACTTGTCCTTCTGCTCCTTGCTGCCGTGACGCAGCAGGGTGCCCATGTTGTACATCTGGCCGTGTACCGCGCCGGAGTTGCCGCCGGAACGGTTGATCTCTTCCATGATGATGCTGGCCACGGTCAGCCCCAGGCCGGAGCCGCCGTATTCCTCGGGAATCATGGCGGCCAGCCAGCCCGCGCCCATCAATTCATTCACGAAGGCTTCGGGATAGGCCTTCTGCTCGTCGATCTGGCGGAAATACTCGTCGGGAAACTGGCTGCAAAGCTGGCGTACGGCGTCGCGTACGTCTTGGTGTTGGGTATCAAAAGACATGAGGTCTCCTCCTCTTTAAGTTCTGAGGTGATAAGGCACTACAGGTAATCAGGCGGGGATCACGCCAGGGTGGCGGTCGCCTCCATCGTCAGCCAGCCCTCGGCATCCTTGGCCCACAGCTTGACGGTCTTGCCGTCCGGCTCCAGCCGGCCGCACACCGAGAACGGCGCGATGTCGAACACGGGTTTGACGGCCCGGAAGGAAAAACTCGAGAGGCTGGCTTCCGGCAAATTGCGTCGCAGCAGATCGACCAGCAGCGTGGCGATCAGCGGACCATGCACGATCAGGCCAGGATAGCCCTCCACCTCGGTCACGTAGCGGCGGTCGTAGTGAATACGGTGACCATTGAAGGTCAGCGCCGAATAGCGGAACAGCAGCACATCGTCCGGATGGATCTCGCGCAACCAGTCCTGATCCTCGGGAGCGGCCTGCGGCTGAGGCACCGGATCACCGGGCTTGGGCAGGTCGCGATAGACGATGTCATGTTCCTCGATGATGGCCACGCCCTCGCCATCCGCGATCACGTGCCGCACCTGGACGAAGACCAGCGGCCCAGTCCGGCCTTCCTTGACAGTGAGGTTGTCGATATGGGAAATGCGGTTGACAGCCGAACCGGCACGCAGCGGCCGCAGGAACTGAAGCCGGCCGCCGGCCCACATGCGCCGCGGCAGCGGCACCGGCGGCAGGAAGCCACCGCGCTTGGCATGACCATCGGCGCCAATCTCGGAGTGGCGGTGCAACGGCAGGAAATACAGCCAGTGCCACAGCGGCGGCAGGAAGGTTCCCTCACGCGGTGCCGGATCGTCCCTGTCGAGCGTGGCGGAAAGCGCGGCAATGGGGGTCCGGGTGATGTGGTCATCACGGGTCTCGGACTTGCCGATCCATTGCCGCAGGTAATCGATATCCAGGCTCACGACACTCTCCTCTGGTTGGTTTTGTATGGAGGAAATGTAGCAAGGGGATCGCGTTCCAAGAATCAGGCTTT
>DASRUW010000157.1:0-2721 GCA_035655255.1 Telluria sp.
AGGCGCGCTCGGCGAAGGTGGACAGGGTCAGGGTTTCGCCGCCGTCGTCGGGCAGGGCGGCTTGTTCGAACAGGTTGGCTTGGTCAGACATGGTGTGATTCGGTTAGATATCGGCTTCGGCTTCGTTGCCGTGCTCTTCCAGCCATGCGCGGCGGGCGGCGGCTTCGCCTTTCCCCATCAGCATGTTGAAGCGCGCGGATGCTTCCGTGTGCGCGAAGTCGCCCAGCGCCACCGGCAGCAGGCGGCGCGTGTCCGGGTTCATGGTGGTCTCCCACAGCTGCTCGGCGTTCATCTCGCCCAGGCCCTTGAAGCGGCTGATGGTCCAGGCCCCTTCCTTCAGGCCGTCCTTTTTCAGCTTGTCCTCGATGGCGATCAGTTCGCCGTCGTCGAGCGCGTACAGCTTCTGGATCGGCTTCTTGCCGCGCGCCGGCGCGTCCACGCGGTACAGCGGCGGGCGCGCCACGCACACGTGGCCGCGCTGGATCAGGGCCGGGAAGTGCTTGAAGAAGAGGGTCAGGAGCAGCACCTGGATGTGCGAGCCGTCCACGTCCGCGTCGGACAGGATGCAGATCTTCCCGTAGCGCAGGCCCGACAGGTCCGGGCTGTCGCCGAAGTTGTGCGGGTCCACCCCGATCGCCACCGCGATGTCGTGGATCTCGTTGTTCGCGTACAGGCGGTCGCGGTCCGTCTCCCAGGAGTTGAGCACCTTGCCGCGCAGGGGCAGGATGGCCTGGAACTCCTTGTCGCGCCCCATCTTGGCCGAGCCGCCGGCGGAGTCGCCCTCCACCAGGAACAGCTCGTTGCGGGTGAGGTCGGACGATTCGCAGTCGGTCAGCTTGCCCGGCAGGACGGCCACGCCGGAGGACTTCTTCTTTTCCACCTTCTGGGCCGAGCGCAGGCGCGACTGGGCCTGCTTGATGACCAGGTCCGCCAGCTTCTTGCCGTATTCGACGTGCTGGTTCAGCCACAGCTCGAGCGCCGGCTTGGAGAAGGTCGACACCAGGCGCACGGCGTCGCGCGAATTCAGGCGCTCCTTGATCTGGCCCTGGAACTGCGGGTCCAGCACCTTGGCCGACAGGACGAAGGAGACGCGGTTGAACACGTCTTCCGGCAGCAGTTTCACGCCCTTGGGCAGCAGCGAGTGCATCTCGGCGAAGCCCTTGACGGCGCCGAACAGGCCTTCGCGCAGGCCCGATTCGTGGGTGCCGCCGTTCGGGGTCGGAATCAGGTTGACGTAGGACTCGCGCACGACCGCGCCTTCCTCGGTCCAGGCCACCACCCAGGCGGCGCCTTCGCCTTCCGCGAAGCCTTCGTTGTCGCCGCTGGCGTACTGCTGGCCCTCGAAGAAGGGGATCAGGGGCTCGGCCGAGGTGGACTGGGCCAGGGCCTCGACCAGGTAGCCGCGCAGGCCGTCGTCATAGCGCCAGGTCTGCTTGTCGCCGTTCTTGGCGTTGGTGAGGGTCACCGTCACGCCCGGCAGCAGCACGGCCTTCGAGCGCAGCAGGCGCTGCAGCTCGGTGAGCGAGATGGTGGGTGAATCGAAGTATTTCGGGTCCGGCCAGGCCGTCACGCGGGTGCCGGACTTCTTGCCGTCGCGCGGAGCGGGGCTGGAAGCCAGGGGCTCGACCACGTCGCCGTTGGCGAAGGCGATCCTGTGCAGGCCGTTCCCGTCCGGCTCCTTGCGCCAGACCGAGATTTCCAGCCGCGTCGACAGCGCGTTGGTGACCGACACGCCCACCCCGTGCAGGCCGCCCGAGAAGGCGTAGGCGCCGCCCGAGCCCTTGTCGAACTTGCCGCCCGCGTGCAGGCGGGTAAACACGATCTCCACGGTGGGCACGCCCTCCTCGGGGTGCAGGCCGACCGGGATGCCGCGGCCGTCGTCCTCCACGGTCACGGAGCCGTCGGCGTTGACGGTGACGTCGATGTTCTTGCAGTGGCCGCCGAGCGCCTCGTCGGAGGCGTTGTCGATCACTTCCTGGATGATGTGCAGCGGGTTTTCGGTGCGGGTGTACATGCCTGGCCGCTGCTTGACGGGTTCGAGGCCCTTGAGGACCCGGATGGAAGCTTCGCTGTAATCGGACGTCTTTTTGCTGGTTGCCATGCTGTCTTGGTTACCGTTGGGCGGGGAAAAACCGCCGTATTGTACAAAGTTTCCACCGTCGGCCGTTCGTTTGCGGTTCTTGCTGCGGCGCGTCGGAGCGGGTAGATTGAAGAAATGGACAAGGACAAGTACCCGTTTGCCGTCCGCCTGCTCGGTTTCGAGCCGGCGGAACACGCCCAGATCGCCGCCATGCTCGATCTGGCGCCGGCGCACGGCCCGGGCTATGTCCCCCTGCACGAGGACTCGCTGCAGGAGCCCGACCTGTTCGTCGCCAACGGCAGCCGGATCGAGGCGCTGGCCGCGCTGGCGGCCTGCAATCCGGACCCGATGCGGCCGGCGCTGGCCATCGGCGCGGCCCTGCCGGAGCTGTGCGCCGCCTGCGTGGAGCGCCCGCTGGACATGCGCGTCCTGCTGGCGGAACTGGCGCGGCTGGTGGACCTGCGGGCCGAGGCCATCGCCCGGCGCAGTGCGCGCGGCCTGCCCACGGTGCCGGAGCGCCGCCGCCGCCAGCGGCCGGACCTGGACCTGAGCGACCCCTCCCGCTACCTCGCCCAGCGCAAGGAACCGCCGGACGGCGCGGTGCTCATCGTGGACAAGGGCGCGAGCCTGCGCGACCACGT
>DASRUW010000158.1:0-8120 GCA_035655255.1 Telluria sp.
GTTCGGCAGCACGTTCTCGGTGCCGTCCAGTCCTTGCAGGACCGTGTAGCGGGTGTTGATCTGGGTGACGCGGCCGGTGTAGCGGTCCACCGCGATCATGTCCCCGATCTTGAGGCTGCGCTCGAGCAGGATCACGAAGCCGGAGACGTAGTTGCTGGCGATCTTCTGCAGGCCCAGGCCGAGGCCGACGCCCAGGGCCCCGCCGAACACGGACAGCACGGTCGGATCGATGCCCACCGCCGACAGGCTGGCCAGCACCGCCAGCACGATCAGCAAGGCGCGGCTGGTGCGCGCGATAACCACCCGCAGCGAGCTGTGGACGCCGTCCAGCTTCATCAGGCGTTCCTCGAGCGCGGCGCCGGCCCACAGCGCCAGCATCAGCAGGACCACCACCGAGGCCGCCGCCTGCAGGATGGCGAGGATGGACACGCGGTGCCGTCCCAGCGGAATTTCGGTGCCGTCCAGGTAGGCGAAGATGTCCGGCCACAGGCCGGTGATGTACAGGGCCACGGCCAGCCACACCAGCAGCGCGAAGACGCGCTCGAAGGTGACGATGGCCGCGCCGACCGGCCCGCGCCGGCCGAACACGCGCCGCAGCAGGTAGAAGGCGACGCGGATGATGGCGAACGAGGCCGCCAGCGCCAGCGCCACCCGCAGCAGGTTCACGTGCATGGTATGGGCCAGGCCGAAGCGCGCCGCGGCCAGCAGGCCGAGGGCGATCAGCGGCCCGAGCACGCGGGCAAAGCTCTCGGCGCCGATCGGCAGGTGCGCCTGGCCATGGCCGGCCAGCCAGCCGCGCCGCAGCAGGCGCGCCAGTCCCCAGCCGATCGCGATGGAGCCGGCGACGATGGCCGCCTGCCAGAACACGGTCGGCTCGCGCAGGTCGTCGAACAGGTCGAGCAGCAGGTTCGAGAGCGGCATCGGGACGCCCTGCCGGATCAGGCCATCTTGCGCCGTTCCAGCACGGCGGCGAAGAAGCCGTCGGTCTGGTGCCGGTGCGGCAGCAGCTTCAGGTAGTCGCCCATGTCGAGGGCGATCTTCTGCTCGGCCAGCACGTCGCGCACCGGAACCAGGGCGAAGTCCGGATGCGCGGCCAGGAATTCCTCCACCACGCGGTCGTTCTCTTCATCGAGCAGGCTGCAGGTGGCGTAGACCAGGCGGCCGCCGCCCTTGAGCAGGCGCGCGGCGCCGTCCAGGATGGCCACCTGCTTGGCGTGCATTTCCGCCACCGCTTCCGGCGGCTGGCGCCATTTGACGTCCGGGTTGCGGCGCAGGGTGCCCAGGCCCGAGCACGGCGCGTCGACCAGCACGCGGTCCACCTTGCCGGCCAGGCGCTTGATCTTCACGTCGCGCTCGTGCGCGATCTGCACCGGGTGGACGTTGGACAGGCCGCTGCGCGCCAGGCGCGGCTTGAGCTTGGCCAGGCGCTTTTCCGACACGTCGAAGGCGTACAGGCGGCCGGTGTTGCGCATGGTGGCGCCCAGCGCCAGCGTCTTGCCGCCGGCGCCGGCGCAGAAGTCGACCACCATCTCGCCGCGCTTGGCGCCGACCAGGGCGGACAGGATCTGGCTGCCCTCGTCCTGCACCTCGATCGCGCCTTCCTTGAACAGGGGCATATTCTGCAGCGCCGGCTTCTTTTGCAGGCGCAATCCAAGCGGGGAATACGGCGTCGGCGTGGCCGTGATCCCGGACACTTCCAGCTCGGCGAGCACCGCCTCGCGGGTCGACTTGAGCGCATTCACGCGCAGATCGAGCGGGGCCGGCTTGTTGAGGGCGTCGGCCAGCACGTCCGCCTCTTCCTGGCCGTATTGCCCGACCAGCTTCTCGTACAGCCAGGCCGGCATGTTGGAACGCTTCTGGGCGGGCAGGAGCTGACGGTCGATCTGGGCGATGCGCTCGGCGAATTCGCGTTCGTCCTCGGTCAGGCCGGCGATCGCATCCAGGCCCATGGCCTCGGCCAGGCCGAGCAGGGCCAGGCGCCGCATGCTGGCGTTGGAGCCGCAGAAATCGGTATAAAAGGTTTTATTGCGCAGGACCGCGTACACGGTCTCCGCGATGGCCCCGCGCTCGCGCCCGCCCAGGCGCGGATGCTCCTTGAAGTAGCGCGAGACGATGGCGTCGGCCGGGGACGTAAACAACAGGACTTCGCGCAACACCTCTTCGGCATTCGCAAGCACGGCGGGGTGCAATCGCATGGTCTTCCTTATTCGTTGATGTGGACGATGCCGTCCTCGATCCGCACGCGTCCTTCAACGCATTGGCGCACGGCGCGCGGATACAGTTTGTGTTCCTCGACCAGCACGCGCGCGGCCAGCGTGTCCTCGGTGTCGCCCGGCAGGACCGGCACCTTGACCTGGCCCAGCACCGGACCATGGTCCAGCTGCGCCGTCACGAAGTGGACGGTGGCGCCGTGCTCGTCCTCGCCCGCGTCCAGCGCCTGCTGGTGCGTGTGCAGGCCCGGAAACTTGGGCAGCAGCGAGGGGTGGATGTTCAGCAGGCGGCCGGCGTAGTGGTCCACGAAGGCCGGCGTCAGGATGCGCATGAAGCCGGCCAGGACCACCAGATCCGGCGCGTAGCGGTCGATGGTCTCGCGCAGGGCGGCGTCGAAGGCCTCGCGCGTGGCGAATTCCTTGTTCGGCACCACGGCCGTGGCAATGCCGTGCGCCGCGGCGAACTCCAGGCCCTTGGCGTCGGCCTTGTTGGAAATGACGGCCGCGATGCGGGCGGGCCACTGCTCTTCCCGGGCGGCGCGCACGATGGCTTCCATGTTGCTGCCGCGTCCCGAGATCAGGATGACGATATTTTTCATAAGGGCGGTATTTTACCCCGGCGGAGCTCGCCCCGCCGAAAAATGTTGCAGCGCAGCAGGCGTCAGCCGCTCAGGTGACGAAGGAATAGAAGACGCGGAACGGCACCCGCTTTTCGGCCCAGTAGTCGGCCGCGTCGCGGAACACGTCGAGCAGGGTCTCGCGCGCTTCCTTGTCGAATTTCTGGGTGCTGGGCAGCTGGTCGAGCACCACCACGAAGCCCGGCTGGGAGCCGGCCTTGTAGAGCGTGTCGGTGAGCGTCGCCTTCAGCGCCTCGAAATTCTTGGCCGCCGGTTTGGGAACATGAAAACATTCCCCGATGCGCTGGCACACCTGCTGCTTCGTCAGCGCCTCGGCGCAGTGAGCGTACAGGAAGTGCTGGCCCAGCCGCGCTGCCTCTTCCTGCAGTTCCGCGATGCGGAAAGCGCGAATCGACTGCACGACATTGGGCGGCACGGTGAAGAACAAGTTCGTGTTGTCAGTGACCACGTAAGCCCGAAATCCCATGGTAATAGGTTGCCAAGCGCCAATAGTGCGTTCCAATGTAGTAGGGTAACGGTTTGTGGTAGTGGAATCAACTCGAATGTGAGCGAGATCGCGGCACCTCGTTACATTTTGTTGCCACATAGATCGCTCAGCCCGTCTTTTGGCGCATTACCATAGGTCCATCGCCATTCCATACTTAACAACGAGGTAACGATGAAGCTGTCCACCACCATGCTCGCCGCCGGACTCGCCGTGAGCGCCCTGCCGCTGGCCCATGCCGGCGAATTCGAGGATTTCGGCCGCGTCACCCGGGTCCAGCCGCGGGTCGAACAGATCAACCGTCCGCGCCAGGAGTGCCGGACCGAATACGTCCAGGTGCCGGTGCGCCAGGCGCCCCAGGAGCGCTCGGCGGGCGGCTCCATCATCGGCGGCATCGCCGGCGCCATCATCGGTAACCAGGTCGGCGGCGGCAACGGCCGCGCCGCCGCCACCGCCGCGGGCGCCATCGCCGGCGCCGTGGTCGGCGACCGGGTCGACAACGCCAACCGCCCGGTCCAGCAGGGCCAGGCCGTGCAGGAGCAGGCCGTGCGGCAGTGCCGCATGGTGGACGCCTGGGAGTCGCGCACGGTCGGCTACGACGTGACCTACGAATACCGCGGCCACAGCTACATGGTGCCGATGTCCTACGATCCGGGCCAGCGCGTGCGCCTGCGCATCACCGTGGAGCCGGAACAGCAGTAAGCCCGGGCAGGCGCATTTTCCATGGGATAATGCGCCATGCTCATCAAACGCAAGTCCATCGAACAGGAAGAGTCCTCGCGCCGCCCTTCCCGCAAACCCAAGTTCGCTCCCGTCACCCTGTCCGAGCAGGACGGGGTGCGCTACCTGCACTTCGGCACGGAGTGGGTGCAAGGCGCGATGCGCATCCGCAAACCCGACTGGCCCGAGCTGGAGTACGCCCAGCAGATGATGGCCTGGATGCTGTTCCTCGACGCTCCCCGCGAGATCGTCCAGCTGGGCCTCGGCACCGGCGCCCTCACCAAGTTTTGTTACAAGACTTTTCCGGAAGCCAAGGTCACTGCGGTCGAGCTGAACCCCGCCGTGGTCGCCATCTGCGCCTCCATGTTCAAGCTGCCGCCCAACGACGAGCGCCTGCAGGTGCTGGAGCTGGACGCCATGGATTTCGTGGCCGATCCGGACCGCCACGGCCGCTTCGACGTGATCCAGGGCGACCTGTACGACGCCACCGCGCGCGGCCCGGTGCTGGACACCCCCGAGTTCTACGCGGCCTGCGCGGCCTGCCTCACCGAGCGCGGCATCATGACCGTCAACCTGTTTGGCGACCATCCCAGCTACAACAAGAACCTCAAGGCCATGCGTTATGCGTTTGCCCAGGTGATTTGCCTGCCCGAGGTGCATGATGGTAACGTGGTGGCCATTTGCTTCAAGACCCGCACCGCGCTCGACTTCGACGCGCTCAAGGAGCGAGCCGCCGCCATCGTCGCCGCCACCAGGCTGCCCGCGAAGTCGTGGGTGAAGGGTCTGCAGGAAGCCTGACCAGGAGAATGCCTTGAGCGCCGATCCGTCCGCCGTCGCCGCCGCCCCCAAGAGCCAGAAGGCGCACAAGCCGGGGCTCGACCTGCAGACGCTGTTCTCATGGCTGCTGGCCGACGGCATCGTCGACAAGACCGGCGTCAAGGCCCACTTCGCCCACGCCCAGGGCATCCTCAGGAACGCGGCCTCGATGCATCCGCTCACGGCCATCGCCCAGTGCAAGCTGCTGTCGGCCCAGGCCCCGCACAAGCTGCAGACGCTGGACGTGCTCACCGAATGGTTCGCCGCCAAGGTCAGCCTGCCCTTCGTGCGCATCGACCCGCTCAAGATCGACTTCACGCGGGTAGCGGACGTCATGTCGGCCAGCTACGCGGCGCGTTTCAACATCCTGCCGGTCGACCTCACGCCCACCACCCTCACCATCGCCACCGCCGACCCGTTCAGCGTGGACTGGAAGGACGAGATCGAGAAGATCACGCGCCGCCACGTCGAGCTGGCGATCGCCAACCCGCTCGACATCGCGCAGTACATCTCGCAGTTCTTCAGCCTGGCCAAATCGATCAAGGGCGCGAACAAGTACAGCGGCCAGGATCTGGCGCTGCGCAACAACTTCGAGCAGCTGGTCGAACTGGGCAAGACCAACAAGCAGCTCGACGCCAACGACCAGCACATCGTCAACATCGTCGACTGGCTGTGGCAGTACGCCTTCGAGCAGCGCGCCTCGGACATCCACCTGGAGCCCAAGCGCGACATCGCCGCGATCCGCTTCCGCATCGACGGCGTGCTGCACCAGGTGTACCAGGTGCCGGCGGTGGTGATGATCGCCATGACGGCCCGCATCAAGCTGCTCGGGCGCATGGACGTGATCGAGAAGCGCCGCCCGCAGGACGGCCGCATCAAGACCCGCACCAACGGCGGCCAGGAGATCGAGCTGCGCCTGTCCACCCTGCCCACCGCCTTCGGCGAAAAGCTGGTGATGCGGATCTTCGACCCCGAAGTGGTGGTCAAGACCCTGCCCGAACTGGGCTTCCCGCCGGACGACGCCACGCGCTGGGACGAGCTGACCAGCCGCCCGCACGGCATCATCCTCGTCACCGGCCCGACCGGCTCGGGCAAGACCACGACGCTGTACACCACGCTCAAGGCCCTGGCCACGTCCGAGGTCAACGTCTGCACGGTGGAAGACCCGATCGAGATGGTGGAAGCCTCGTTCAACCAGATGCAGGTCCAGCCGGGCATCGACCTGTCCTTCGCGGACGGCGTCAAGGCGCTGATGCGGCAGGACCCGGACATCATCATGGTCGGCGAGATCCGCGACCTGGCCACAGCCGAAATGGCGATCCAGGCCGCGCTGACGGGCCACCTGGTCCTGTCCACCCTGCACACCAACGACGCGCCGTCGGCGGTCATGCGCCTGCTGGAACTGGGCGTGCCCTACTACCTGCTGGAAGCGACGCTGATCGGCATCATGGCCCAGCGCCTGGTGCGCACGCTGTGCGTGCACTGCAAGTCGCCGGACGGGCAGATCAGCGACGACGTGTGGAACAGCCTGGGCGGCGCATGGCAGCTGCCGAAACCGGACACGGTCTACCGCCCGGTCGGCTGCCCGGAATGCCGCCAGACCGGCTACCGCGGCCGCACCGGCATCTACGAGCTGGTGACGGTGACGGAGGCGTTCAGCCAGCACATCGAGGAAGAGACCGACATCGCCGCCCTGCGCGAGCAGGCCGTGCGCGACGGGATGAAGCCACTGCGCATCGCCGGCGCGATGAAGATCGCGGAAGGGGTGACCACCGCCGACGAGGTATTGAAGGTGACCTCGGCGCTGTCCGGCCGATAATTTTTTCGGCTGACCCTAGCGCAAGCGGAAAACAGCGGCTATAATATTGCCTCTTTCGGGTCGTTAGCTCAGTTGGTAGAGCAGCGGACTTTTAATCCGTTGGTCGCAGGTTCGAGCCCCGCACGGCCTACCAGTTTCAGCAAAAAAGCCACCGTTCGCGGTGGCTTTTTTGTTTCCATCTTTGTTAATATTGCTGGGTGACAAATAACCGCCGCGCATAGACCGCACGGCCTTCAATGAAACACCAGGAAAAAATCGACAGGATGCGACAGCACATGGCGGCGCTCGGCGTGGCTGCGAGCACGGCCGCTCCGCCGCTCTGGCGCGTCCTGTGGTGGGCCGGGGTCGACATCGCACCGCCGCTGTTCATGCGCTTCGCTGCGCTGTTCGCCATTTGCGGTAGTGGCTATACCCTGGGTATCGGTCTGAGTATGTGGTTTTCCTTGTGGGTACGCCACCGTGCCGTCGATGGCGCATCCATCGCTGCCGTGCTTGGCGCCGGCCTGCTTTTCGGCTTGACGATGGCGACCTACTACCGTTGGCTTGCCCGCCGCCACGCACTACCGGCCTGGGCCGACTACTGACAGCGGCATTCGCTTTTCCGGGGAGACAGGCATGAGGACGAGGGAAGCGGTCAACAGCACGCCGCGGCAAGCGGAAGCCGCGCAGCGCAAGACGCAGCCGACCGGTCACTTGCAGGACATGGCGCAGGCGAGCCCGCGCGTCATGGCGCAGCGCAAGCTGGCCGATGCGGTCCAGAGCAGCCCGCGCGCCGGCGGCCTGCCTGCGCAACTGAAGGCCGGCATCGAGTCCCTGTCCGGCATGTCGATGGATCACGTCGCGGTCCACTACAACTCGTCCCGCCCGGCGCAGCTCCGGGCGCACGCGTATGCCCAGGGCGACCAGATCCACGTCGGCCCCGGCCAGGAAAAGCATCTGCCGCACGAAGCCTGGCACGTGGTGCAGCAGGCGCAGGGACGGGTTCGCCCTACCCTCCAGATGCACGGCGGCGTGCCGCTCAACGACCATGCCCACCTCGAACGCGAGGCGGACGCGATGGGTGCGAAGGCCATGCAGATGAAGGGCGGAGATGGCGGGCCGCTCAAGCAAATTGGCGCCAGCGGCAACGCGCCGGTCCAGCGCTATCACATGCAGGACGATGCCGAGGGCCTGTTCCTGGCGCAGGAGGAGCGCGACACCGGGGCCGGCAAGACCTACCTGTCGACCGAACACGGCAAGGCCAACCTGCGCGGCCGGAAGAAAAGCACCATCCGCGTGGCCGACACGGGCGAGCTGGCCATCGAAGCGGCGCCGGGCCGCGAGGCCAAGATCTTCTACGGCACGCCCGCCATCCAGCAAGCCAGCAACAAGGTCCTCAAGTCGCTGAACTCGCCGATCCGCCTGGGCGTGAACGGCTCGCTCACCCTGCCCGT
>DASRUW010000159.1:0-6166 GCA_035655255.1 Telluria sp.
CCACCAGGATGTCGGCCACTTCCTGGTCCACGTCCAGCTTTTCCATGAACAGCGAACGCACCAGCGCGGTTTCCGCGGCCAGCTTGTCGGCCGATTCCTCGGCCGTCATGATGTTGATCTTCCAGCCGGTCAGCTCGGAAGCCAGGCGCACGTTCTGGCCGGAGCGGCCGATGGCGATGGCCAGGTTTTCCTCGTCCACCACCACGTCCATGGCGTGCTTGTCTTCGTCCACCATGATCGAGGACACGTTGGCCGGGGCCAGGGCGCCGATCACGAACTGGGCCGGATCGTCCGACCACAGTACGATGTCCACGCGCTCGCCGCCCAGTTCGGCCGTCACGGCCTGCACGCGCGAGCCGCGCATGCCGACGCAGGTGCCGATCGGGTCGATGCGCTTGTCGGCCGTGTACACGGCAATCTTGGCGCGCACGCCCGGGTCGCGGGCGGCCGACTTGATCTCCAGGAGGCCCTGCTCGATCTCGGGCACTTCCAGCTCGAACAGCTTCATGATGAATTCCGGCGCGGTGCGCGACAGGATCACCTGCGGGCCGCGCACGTTGCGGTCCACGCGCAGGATGAAGGCGCGCACGCGGTCGCCGATGCGCAGGTTCTCCTTCGGGATCATCTGGTCGCGCGGCAGGCGCGCTTCGATCTTGCCCGATTCGACGATGGCGTCGCCGCGCTCCATGCGCTTGATGGTGCCGGTCACCAGCGCGTCGCCGCGCTCGAGGAAGTCGGCCAGGATCTGTTCGCGCTCGGCGTCGCGCACGCGCTGCAGGACCACCTGCTTGGTGTCCTGGGCGAAGCGGCGGCCGAAGTCGACGTTCTCGATCGGCTCTTCGATGTACTCGTCCACTTCGATATCGGGGATCTGCTCCTTCGCTTCGAAGTGCAGGATTTCCTGGTCGGGCAGCTGGAGGCCGGCCTCGTCGGGCACGACGTGCCAGCGGCGGAAGGTCTCGAACTCGCCGGTTTCGCGGTCGATCGAGACGCGGATGTCCACATCGCCTTCGTAGCGCTTCTTCGTGGCTTGCGCCAATGCGAATTCAAGCGCGCCGAACACGACGTCCTTGTCGACGTTCTTCTCGCGCGCCAGCGCATCCACCAATAACAATACTTCGCGACTCATGCTTTGCGGCTCCTAAAATCCAGCTGCGGCACCAGGCGTGCCTTATCCAGTTCGGCGAGCGTGAACTCCAGCAGCGCCGCCGATCCATCCGTGCTTTCAAATTCCAATCCGATCTTGTCCCCGTCCGGCGCGTGCAGGATGCCGGTGAAGGTCCTGCGGTTGCCGGCGCCCGGCGCGGGCACGCGCAGCTTGACCGTGCATTCGTGGCCGGCGAAGCGGGCAAAGTCCGCCAGGGTGCGCACCGGCCGGTCCAGGCCCGGCGAGGACACTTCGAGCCGCTCGTAATCGACGTTCTCGACGGTCAGCACATGGGACAGCTGATGACTCACGGTCGCGCAGTCTTCCACATCCAGCGGGCCGCGCGCTTCCGCGTCGGCCTGGGTGCGGTCGATGTACACACGCAGGATGCCGCGCTCGCCCCGCTCCACCTCCACGAGGTCGAAGCCGAGGCCGGTCACGGTGGTGGCGATCAGGTCAAACAGCTGCAAACTGCGCTCTCCAATGGGACAAAAATCGGTTCAACAAAAAAAAAATGGGCAACTGCCCATCTACGTAACTCCGCCCAACCATTTGATTAGGTTCAGAATTATAACAGCGTTACCCCTCCCGCTGCAATCTCACGAGAGGGGCATGGACAGCCAAACAACAGCTTTTTCAGGGATTTTGGCGCAAAAACGCCGCCATCCTTCGCACTTTTGCTCTAGCGCAATTAACCGCGGCGGCCGCGGCGCGGCAAGCCCTGGTTGCCGCCGCGGTGGCCCTTGGCCTGCAGCGAACCCCAGGTGGTCTGCAGCGGGTCCGGCTGGCGCGGGCCGTTGCCGCCCTTGGCATTGGCGCCGCCCTGGCCGAAGCTGGGCAGGGCCGCCGGGCTGCGTCCGCGCGGACCGCCGCGCTGGCCGCGCGCCCCTTTCGGGAACGGATCGGCGTTGCGGTTGGCGTCGGCGCGGTCGATGCGGTTGCCGTCGACCTCCTTGTGGTCCTTCTGGTCCTTCTGGCCCTTGTGCTTCTGGTCGCCGCCCTTCTTCTCGACGCCGACCAGCTTCATGAGGTCGCGCACGGCATGCTCGTCCAGTTCATCCCAGCGGCCGCGCTTCAGGTGCGTGGGCAGGACCATCATCCCGTAGCGGGTGCGGATCAGGCGCGAGACGGTCAGGTCGACCGCCTCGAACATGCGGCGCACCTCGCGGTTGCGGCCTTCCCCGATCACCACGCGGTACCAGTGGTTGGCGCCTTCGCCGCCGCCGTCGACGATCTTGGTGAAGTTGGCCGGACCGTCTTCCAGCTCGACGCCGGACAGCAGCTTCTGGCGCATGCCTTCTTCCAGCACGCCCAGGGTGCGCACGGCGTATTCGCGCTCGATGTTGTAACGCGGGTGCATCAGGCGGTTGGCCAGGTCGCCGGACGTGGTGAACAGCAGCAGGCCTTCGGTGTTGAAGTCCAGGCGGCCGACGGCCAGCCATTTGCCGGCCTTCATGGTCGGCAGGCGGTCGAACACGGACGGACGGCCTTCCGGGTCGTCGTGGCTGACGATCTCGCCGGCCGGCTTGTGATAGACGAGCACGCGCGGCGGCTTGTTGCTGACGCGGCGCTGCACCAGCTTGCCGTTGATGCGCACGGCGTCGGTCGGCAGGATGCGCTGGCCGATGTGGGCCGGCTCGCCGTTGACCGACACGCGGCCGGCGATGATCAGTTCTTCCATGTCGCGGCGCGAGCCGAGGCCGGCTTCGGCCAGCACCTTGTGCAGCTTGGGCGCGTCGTCCTCGGCGGTCAGGTCGCGGCGCACCGGCTTGGCGTTGGCCTTGCCGTTGCCCCCGTCCTCGGCGTCGAACGCGCCGGAGGTCACGAAGGAGAACACGCTGTCGGCGTCGGGCCCCTTCTTCTGGTGCTGTGGCTGGCCCTTCTGCTTGTGCTGCTGCTTGCCGCCCTGGCCTTGCGCCTGCTGGCCGGGCTGCTGGCCTGGCTGGCCTGGCTGGCCCGGTTGGCCGTGCTTCTGGCCCTTCTTCTTTTTCTTCTTGCCGTGCTTGTCGTGGCGCGGGCGCTGGCCATCCATGGCCGGCGCACCCTCGGCGCCTGCGGCGGCCGGGGCCTGCTCCGCCTGCGGAGCGGCGGCTTCGCGCTGGTGGCGCTGCTCGCGCATGGCGCGCGGGCCACGCGGCTTGGCTTCGGCGGCGGCGCCTTCGGTTGCGGCGGCGGGAGCGGCAGCGCCTGCGGCGGCCTGCGGCTCGACTTGCGGACGCGCGGCCGGCGTCGCGTCACTGTCGGCAACGGGCTTGGCGAGGGTCTTGCGGACCGGCGCCGGCGCGGCGGCGGGCGTCGCCTCGGCCACGGCGTCGGCCTTCGGCTTGCGCGGTGCGCGCGGCTTCTTCACCGGGGCCTCGCCTTCGGCGGCAGGCGCCGCATCCGGCGCGGCCGTCTCGGCGGCGGCCTTGCGCGGCGCGCGCTTCTTCGGCGCGGCGGCGTCGCCCTCGGCGGCGGCTTTGGTGCGGCGCTTGGGCTTGGCCGGTGCGTCCGTGACCACGGGGGTCTCTTGCTGATCAGTCGTTTCCATCGTTCGTCTTTTGTTCTAGCTCGGGCTGGGCGGATTCGTCGGCCTGTGCCGCGGCAACCGCTTCCGGGAATTCATCTTCGATGGCGGCATCGATCACCGCCTCGGCCAAGGCCGCATCGGCCAGGAGGGTGGCGTCGTCAGCGTCGGCCATGGCCGCCTGCTGCTCCGCCTGCTCAAAGTTCTGCTGCAGGGCCGCTTCCAGCACTTCCATCTGGTCGGCCGCCTGCTGCATGTCGGCCACCGTCTGCAAAGGCGGCAGCTGGGACAGGGACTGCAAGCCCAGGTCGTCCAGGAACTTGCGCGTGGTGCCCAGCAAGGCCGGGCGCCCCACCACTTCGCGGTGGCCGATCACGTCGATCCAGCCGCGGTCTTCCAGCATCTTGATCGTCTGCGAGTTCACCGCCACGCCGCGGATCTCCTCGATGTCGCCGCGCGTGACCGGCTGACGGTAGGCGATGATGGCCAGGGTCTCCAGCGTCGCCCGCGAATACTTGGGCGGCTTTTCCGGCGTCAGGCGATCGAGATAAAGCTTCATCTCGGGCCGGCTCTGGAAGCGCCAGCCGCTCGCGATCAGGGCCAGCTCCAGGCCACGGCCATCCCACTCCTGGCGTAGTTCTTCCAGCAGGATCTTGATCGTGTCCGTGCTGACGACCTGCTCCAGTTCCTTGCCCTGCGCGTCGGTTTCGGTGAACAGCTTCTTCAGCGCAGGCAGCGGCATCGGCTCGCGCGCACATAGCAAAGCGGTTTCGAGGACCCGTTTGGCCTCATCAGTATTCATCAAAGTATCGAAAATACAATAGAACCTTGGACACTACCGGTCCAACGCCTGGGCGTCGACAGCACGGCATGGGCCGTGGAGCAAAGCATGTACGTTGAAACCGGGGTCCGTCGCCCGGGCCGGCAATGCCGTGGGCGGGAAGCTACGCGGCGGCGTGGGGATGCCACCTACAATGAGCGGCGTGAAACTGCCGGTCAGCGGCCATTGTACCTGATAACCGCCCAAAGTGGACAACGACCCTCTTCAGACTGTGGTCAGGCGCTCGGCGAGGATGGCGGATACGCCGAGGAAGGCCGGGTATTCAGCGGTGATGACCCAGGTGGGAACCTGGGCGAGGTAGCGGGCGAAGCGGCCCTTGTGCTCGAAACGGGCCCGGAAGGACGAACGGGCGAAGCGCTCGCCCAGGCGCGGCACGATGCCGCCGCCAATATAGATGCCGCCCTGGGCGCCGAGCGTGATGGCGAGGTTGCCGGCCACCGTGCCGAGCATGGCGCAGAAGGTCTCGACCACTTCGTCGCACAGCGGGCAGTCGCCGGCCAGCGCGCGGCCCGTGATCTCGGGCGCGGCCAGCCCTTCGTCCGCCTGGCCGCGGATCCTGGCCAGTGCGCGGTACAGCAGCTCGAGGCCGACGCCGGACAGCATGCGCTCGGCCGACACGTGTTCGAACTCGGTCCAGGCGAATTCGAGAATCTTGACCTCGGTCGCGTTGGCCGGCGCAAAGGTTACGTGGCCGCCTTCGCTTTGCAACGCGGTCCAGCTCGATCCGCAGGGGACCAGGCCGGACACGCCCAGGCCGGTGCCGGCGCCCACCAGGCCGAGGGCCGCACCGGCGACCGGGGCGCCGCCGCCGATCTGCTGCTTGTCCGCGGCGCGCAGATGCGGCAGCGAACGGGCCAGGGCCGTGAAATCGTTGACCACCACCAGCGTGTCCAGGCCGACCTCGACGCGCAGCGCGTCGATCGAGAATTCCCAATGGTGGTTGGTCATCCGCACGTAGTCGCCCGTGACGGGATTGGCAATGGCGATGGCCGCGTGGCGCGGACGGCCGGCCTTGGCCTGTCCGTCCAGGTAGGCGCGCATGGCGGCGGCCAGGGTGGGATAGTCGGCGCAGGCCAGCACTTCCACGCACCCCAGCACGCCCGGCGCGGACTCGAGCGCAAAACGGGCGTTCGTGCCGCCGATGTCGGCCAGCAGGCGCGGGCCATCGGTGTAGGCGGAGGTCGGAGCGGAAGCGAGGGTAGCAGTCATCGCATGTAAACAGAAATGGATGACGAAGCTTACTAATTTTATGCCCGTGTTACAAGCATTTTTTGTAGTTTAGGTACATTCGTCCGACGCTCAGGCGGTTTGCCCGGCATTTTCAATGGTAGTCCGACTACTTTGTGTCACGTGAGCATTCCAGGCGTCCAGACCGCCCTGGAGCGGCCGGGCGCGGTGGAAGCCCTGGGCCTGGAACTGTTTGGCGACGGCGGCGGCGCTGACATCGTTGGGACAGCTGCAATACACGACGATATGGCGGTCCTTGTCCAAGCCGGCGATCAGCTCGGCCAGGGGCCTGCCGTGGAACAGGACGGCGCCGGGGATGGGCGCCTCCAGCTGCTGCGCCGTGGCGCTGCGCGCGTCCACCAGGAGCGGGTCGTGGCCGTGCGCGATCAGGTCGGCCAGTTCCCCGATCGACACCCGTTCCAGCTGCATGCCGCGCTGGAAGCGG
>DASRUW010000160.1:0-4839 GCA_035655255.1 Telluria sp.
TGTCGTTGCCAAGGTCCTTGGCCGCCTGGGCCAGCTGGTTCAGCGGGCGGGTCGACATGCGCGCCACAAGATAGGCCAGCAGCGCGATCGTAAGCAGGAACAGGGCGATCGTGCTGGTGTAGTCGGTTTCCGGCGTCGGCAGCTGGCGCGGGGGCAGCACCTGCAGGCGCAGCAGCTGGCCGTCGCGCATGCGCACGTTCAGGCTCTCGCAGATGCCGCTCCAGCGTGTCGGCGCCAGCGGCACCGGCTGGCGGAAACGCGGCACGTCGTCGCACTGGCCCGGGCGCTGGGCGATGTGCTGGAGCTGGAAGTCGGGGCCGATGCGCGCGGCCAGCTGGCGCATGAAGGGCGTGACCTCGCCCGAGGTGGGCAGCGCGGAATCGAACGGCTCGAGCCGCACGGTGAGGCGGTTGGCGACCTTGCGGAAGGCGGTGCGCGAGTCGCGCGGCACCACGTCGGCCGTCGTGATCAGCTGCTCGGCGCGCTCCACGGCATGAAAGTCGCGGTAGGCCTCGATGGCGCTCTGGCGTTCGCGCACAGCCATCCATTGGGCGAGCGCGGCGGCGGCCAGAATGCCGAGCATCAGGGTCAGGAACACGCGGCCCGTCATCGAGCCGAAGAAGGCTCTCACGCGGACGGCTCCACGGTGACTTGGCCGGCCAGCACATAGCCGCCGTTACGCACGGTCTTGATGATCTGCGGGACGCGCGCATCCTCGCCCAGCTTCTGGCGCAGGCGGCTGATCTGGATGTCGATCGAGCGGTCGAAGGGGTCGGCGTCGCGGCCCTGGGTCAGGTTCAGGAGCTGGTCGCGGTTGAGCACGCGGTTCGGGTGCTCCAGGAACACGCGCAGCAGGCGGAACTCGGCGCCGGACAGCATGATGACGAGACCATCCGGATTGACCAGGTGGCGCGCAGTCAGGTCCAGGGTCCAGCCGGAGAACTTCATCTTCTGCACGTGCTCGGACGGCGTGTTGGACGGCATGGCGTGGCTGCGGCGCAGGACGCTGCGGATGCGCGCCAGCAGCTCGCGCGGCTCGAAGGGCTTGGGCAGGTAGTCGTCCGCGCCCATCTCGAGGCCCAGGATGCGGTCGAGCGGCTCGCTGCGGGCGGTCAACATGATGACCGGCAGCGAGGAATTGGCGCGCAGCTTGCGGCACAGGGTCAGACCGTCGTCGCCGGGCAGGTTCAGATCGAGCACGATCAGGTCGGGGCGGGACTCGTCCAGGATCTTCCACATGCCCGTGCCATCGGCGGCCACCAGCGTGCGGTAGCCGTTCGACTCCAGGTAGTCGGCGAGCAGGGTGCGGATGTCGCGGTCGTCGTCGACGATGAGAATGGTCGAGGGAGTATCCATGACAAGCATTATCTCCGCTCCGACCGGGGCTTGGTAGCCGGTTTGTATCGGCAAGTATCAGTACCAATAGTCGAAACATATTGATACAAACGGCCGCGCAGCAGAAACGCCGCATTTACACGCCGGGCGCAGCATACGTTCATGCGCCGCGTTCCCGACGGCGTCCAACTTGAAGGAACCCATCATGAAAACCCTGTCCAAGACCCTCCTGATCGGCATGACCGCTTTCGGCATCGGCACCGCTTCGCTCGCCTGGGCGGACGAGACTCCCGCACCGCGCCACGAACAGATGGCGGCCAAGAGGGCCGAGCACTTCGCCCAGCGCCAGGCCAAGCTGCACGATGCGTTGAAGCTCTCCGCGCAGCAGGAAGCCGCCTGGTCCACCTTCCAGGCCGCGATCCAGCCCCGGACGCCGTCTGCCCATCCGGACCGCGCCGCCTTCAAGAGCATGAGCGCGCCGGAACGCATGCAGAAGATGATCGACCTGTCCAAGCAGCGCACCGAACGCATGGAAGCCCACCTGGCGGCCGTGACCACCTTCTACGGCCAGCTGAACGACGAACAGAAGAAGACGTTCGACGGCTTCACGAGCCACCACGGCGGCATGCGCCATCACTTCATGCACCGCGGCTGAACCACCTCTTCGGTTAAGAAGACCCCTTGGCGTCCTGCGGGACGCCTTTTTTATTTACGAATCAACAAGTTAACCGGGGGTGGCAAACGTTTGTTCGACTATTTACAACATTTGGTGAGAATCGTGCCTGGTGTTTCCGCGGAACTGGTGTATGCTGGTTTGTATCCATGTGGCAACTTTTGCCGCTGTGGGTGCCTCTTTCACAATAAAAAAGCGTTCGCATGCGACGCGAGGGAAAGAACATGACAACGACGATCTACGACAAAACGGAAAAAGGCAGGGAAGAAATCGCCACGCGCAAGTACCAGCTGCCACCGCGGCTGCGTACCCTGCTGGTGATGATAGACGGACGCAACTCGCTCGAGACGGTGTTGAAGAACATCGCAGGACTGGGGCTCAACGGGGAGAGCGTCAACCTCCTGGTGGCCAACGAATACATCCGCCTGGTCAGCGGCGGGCCGGAAGCGGCCAACGAGCCGGCGCCGCCACGCGCCGCGGCGCCGCGCAAGCGCGAAGCCGATCCGGAAGCGGCCGCGCGCATGGCGGACCTGACCGCCAAGGCGGTCGAGGAGGCGGAGCAGTTCCGCGCCGTGTACGAGTTCTACACCCAGACCATCAAGAGCACGCTGGGCCTGCGCGGCTTCATGCTCCAGATGAAGGTGGAAAAGGCGGCGACGGTCGGCGAATTGCGCGAACTGCGCCACGCCTACCTCGACGCGGTACTGAAGGCCAAGGGTTCCGAGATCGCGCGCAGCCTGCGTGACCGGCTCGACGGCCTGCTCGGCGGAGCGCCCGAGACGGACGACTTCGCGCTGGCCAGCTAGCGCAGCCGCGCCAGCGATTCCAGGAACTTGTCCGCTGCCTGGTAGCCGACCACACGGCTGCCGGGCAGCTCCTTGCCGTCCTTGCCGAACAGGATGATGCCCGGCGGCCCGAACAGGCCGAAGCGCTTGAGCATGGCCTTGTCGTCCAGGTCGTTTGCGGTCACGTCCACCTGCAGCAGCACCGTGTTGGCCAGCGCCGCGTGCACGCGCGGATCGCTAAAGGTGAGCTTTTCCATTTCCTTGCACGAGACGCACCAGTCGGCATAGAAGTCGAGCATGGCGGTCTTGCCGTCCAGGCGGGCCAGGACCGCGTCGAGATCGGCGGTGGACTTGATGCGCTGGAACGGCAGACGCTCGGCCTGGGCATTGCCGCGCAGGTGGGCCAGCGGTGCCAGCGGATCGCGCCCGCCCGTGGCCAGGCCCGCCAGCTGGACGCCGCCCAGCACCAGGAAGGCGGCGCCGGCCGCCGTGGCCAGCCAGTGTTCACTGCGGCGCAGCAGGAAGGCGCCGTAGCCGAAGAACAGCACGGTCCAGCCCAGCATCTGGGCCGCGGGCGGCAGCACGGGCGAGACCAGCCACAGCGCCATGCCCAGCATCAGCACACCGAAGAAGCGCTTGACCGATTCCATCCACGCGCCCGCCTTGGGCAGCAGGGAACCGGCCGACAGTCCGACCAGCAGCAGCGGAATGCTCATGCCGATAGCCATCGAGAACAGGGCCGCGCCGCCGATCACGACATTGCGGGTCTGGCTGATGTAGACCAGGGCGCCCGCCAGCGGAGCCGCCACGCAGGGGCCGACGATCAGGGCCGAGATCGCGCCCATCAGGAACACGCCGGCCGTGCGCCCGCCGTGCTGGCGGCCGGACGCTTCGGTCAGGCGGGTCTGCACGGCGGCCGGCATCTGCAGCTGGTAGAAGCCGAACATCGACAGGGCCATGCCCACCATGAGCAGGGCGAAGGCGCCCAGCACCCAGGGATTTTGCAGGGCCGCGGCCAGGCCTTCGCCCACCAGCCCGGCCGCGACGCCCAGCGTGGTGTAGACGATCGCCATGCCGAGCGAATAGGCGAGCGACAGCAGGAAGCCGCGCGAGCGCCGCACGTGCGTGCCTTCGCCCACGATGATCGAGGACAGGATCGGCACCATCGGCAGCACGCAGGGCGTGAACGCGAGGCCCAGGCCAAGCACGATAAAAGCCGGGATGATGGCGAGCAGGTTGCCGCCGGTGAGCACGCGGCCGATGCGGCCGACGTCGGTCTCGGGCGCGGCCGGGGCAGGAACAGCAGGCTGGGCGGGTGCCGCAGCCGCGGGGGTGGCGCCGGCCACCGGCGCGGCTTGTCCAGGCAGGTCGGCCTGGGCGGCCGGCGTGGCGGCGGGCGGATAGACCGAGCTGCCGCCATCGGCTGGCGGCGCCGCCGTGGTGGCGGCCGGCGCGCCGCCGCCCACCAGCCGCACGCTCACGTCCTGTGGCGCGTAGCACAGGCCGGCGTCGGCGCAGCCCTGCCCCGTCACGTTCAGCGTGAACATGCCGGAAGCCTGCACGGGAATGCGGATGGTCACGCTGTGACGGTAGGTCTCGACGTTCTTCTCGAAGGTCTGGTCGTATTTCACTTTCCCGGGCGGGAACGCCGGCGTGCCCAGCGTGGCGCCGACCGCGCCGAACTTGAAGCGCTCGCGGTACATGTAGTAGCCGTCGGCGATCTCGTAGGTGACGGCCACGGTCGAGCCGTCGATCATCTGGGCGGAAAACTGGAAGGCCTGGGCGGGATCGAGATACTCGTCCTCCGCCAGCGCCGGGCGCAGCATGGTGGACAGCAGCAGGAGTGCCGCCAGCAGCAGGCGGACAAGCGCGAATCGGGTCATGGAAGGTTCCTGGCTAGGCCCGCCGTTGCGGACCACGTGAAATGGTACACCAGTGCATCATCGGTTGCATGTCGGTGAATCCCTTCAATGTCGAGGAAAGTTCAATCAGTTTCAGAACAGGCATCGAGAAAGTCGAGCAGGGCACGCAGGCGGCCCAGGCGGC
>DASRUW010000161.1:0-8809 GCA_035655255.1 Telluria sp.
ATAAGAAGATCGTCGTGTCCGGCGACGGCAAGCGTCTGCTCGGCGCCGTGCTGGTGGGCGACGCCGGCGACTACGGGCCACTGCTGCAGACGATGCTCAACGCCGTCCCGCTGCCGAAGGCGCCCGAGGGCCTGATCCTGCCGGCCAGCGACGGCAAGCCGGCCGGCCTGGGCGTGGACGCGCTGCCGGACAGCGCCCAGATCTGCAGCTGCAACAACGTCAGCAAGGGGGACCTGTGCTGCGCGGTGCGCGACGGCGCGGCCGATATCGGTGCGCTCAAGGCCTGCACGGGCGCCGGCACGACCTGCGGCGGCTGCCTGCCGCTGGTGACCCAGGTGATGAAGGCGGAGATGAAGCGCCAGGGCCTGGCCGTGAACAATCACCTGTGCGAGCACTTCGCGTACTCGCGCCAGGAGCTGTTCCACCTCGTGAAGGTCGGCCGCATCCGCACTTTCGCGGAGCTGATCGGCCGCCACGGCAAGGGGCTGGGCTGCGACATCTGCAAGCCGGTGGCGGCGAGCGTCTTCGCCTCGACCTACAACGAATTCGTCCTCAAACGCGAGCACGCCAGCCTGCAGGACTCGAACGACTACTTCCTCGGCAATATCCAGAAGGACGGCACCTACTCGGTCGTGCCGCGCATGCCGGGCGGCGAAGTGACCCCGGACGGCCTGATCGCGGTGGGGCAGGTGGCCAAGAAGTACGGGCTGTACACCAAGATCACGGGCGGCCAGCGGGTCGACCTGTTCGGCGCGCGGGTCGACCAGCTTCCGTCCATCTGGGAGGAGCTGATCGCCGCCGGTTTCGAGACCGGCCACGCCTACGGCAAGTCGCTGCGCACCGTGAAGTCCTGCGTCGGTTCGACCTGGTGCCGTTACGGGGTGGACGACAGCGTCGGCTTCGCGATCCGCCTGGAGAACCGCTACAAGGGCCTGCGCGCACCGCACAAGATCAAGTTCGGCGTCTCCGGCTGCACCCGCGAGTGCGCCGAGGCGCAAGGCAAGGACGTCGGCCTCATCGCCACCGACAAGGGCTGGAACCTGTACGTGTGCGGCAACGGCGGCATGAAACCGCGCCACGCCGAGCTGCTGGCGTCCGACCTCGATGCCGAGACCGCGGTTCGCTACATCGACCGCTTCCTGATGTTCTACGTGCGCACAGCCGACCGTCTGCAGCGCACCAGCACGTGGCGCGAGAACCTGGAAGGCGGGCTCGATTACCTGAAGTCGGTGGTGCTGGACGACCACCTGGGCATCGCCGCCGAACTGGAAGCCGATATGCAGCAGATCGTCGACGCCTACGAATGCGAGTGGAAGAACGCGGTCTCCGACCCGGAGACGCGCAAGCGCTTCCGCCATTTCGTCAACAGCGACGACCAGGACGCGAACGTGCAGTTCGTGCCCGAGCGCGGCCAGATCCGTCCGGCCACGCCGGAGGAACGCAACCGCAACATCATCCCCATCGCCCGCATCGCCTGAACCGAGAAAGAGGAGAACATCATGCATCGTGACCTTCCGACCACCGAATGGACCGCCGTGTGCGGCGTCGAGGACATCCTGCCCGATACCGGCGTGTGCGCGCTGCTGCGCGGCGAACAGGTGGCGATCTTCCGCCTGAGCGCCAACGATAACCTGTACGCCATCGGCAACGTGGACCCGCACAGCGGCGCGGCCGTGCTGGCGCGCGGCCTGGTGGGGAGCCTGGGCGAGCGCATCGTCGTCGCCTCGCCCATCTACAAGCACCACTTCGACCTGCGCACCGGTGAATGCCTGGAAGCGCCGGACACCTCGGTGCCCGCGTACGCCGTGCGCGTGGACGAAGGCAAGGTCTGGGTGCGCGCATGACATCCCGGCCCAAACTCGTCGTGATCGGCAACGGCATGGCGGGGATGCGCACGGTCGAGGAATTGCTCAAACTGGCGCCGGACCACTACGAGATCACGGTCTTCGGGGCGGAGCCGCACGGGAACTACAACCGCATCCTGCTCTCGCCCGTGCTGGCCGGCGAGAAGCAGGTGGACGACATCATGCTGAACACGCGCGAGTGGTACCAGGCGCACGGCATCGTCCTGCACGCGGGCGATCCGGTGGAGGCGATCGACCGCCGCCGGCGCGAGGTGCGCTCGCGTGGCGGCGTGAAGGTCCGCTACGACCGGCTGCTGATGGCGACCGGCTCCCAGCCTTTCATCGTGCCGGTGCCGGGTCATCAGCTGGATAACGTGATCGGCTTTCGCGATATCGCCGACGTCGAGACCATGCTGCGCGCGGCCCAGCCGGGCCGCAATGCTGTCGTGATCGGCGGGGGCCTGCTCGGGCTGGAGGCGGCCAGCGGGCTGCTGCGGCGCGGCATGGCCGTCACCGTCGTCCACCTGAGCGACACGCTGATGAACCAGCAGCTCGACGCGGCCGCCGGCGCCTTGCTCAAGGCCGAACTGGAACAACGCGGCCTGCGCGTGCTGCTCGACGCCCAGACCGAGGCGATCGAAGGCGAGGGCGCCGTCAGCGCCGTGCGCCTGGCCGATGGCCAAGTGCTTCCGGCTGACCTGGTGGTGATGGCGGCCGGGGTCCGGCCGCGCGTGGACCTGGCCCGCAGCTGCGGCCTGCGCTGCGAACGGGCGATCGTGGTGGATGACACCCTCCAGACCTACGATCCGCGCATCTACGCCGTGGGCGAATGCGTCCAGCACCGCAACGCGACGTTCGGCCTGGTCGCCCCGCTGTGGGAGCAGGCGCGCGTATGCGCCGCCCACCTGGCCGGCTTTGGACACCGCCGCTTCGTTCAGTCGGCGTCGCCCACGCGGCTGAAAGTCACCGGCATCGACCTGTATTCGGTCGGCGACTTCGTCGGCGCCGAGGGCTCGGAGAACATGGTCCTGCGCGACCCGCGCCGCGGGGTGTACAAGCGCCTGGTGCTGCAGGGCGATCGTCTGGTGGGCGCCGTGCTGTATGGCGACGTGGAGGACGGGCCCTGGTATTTCGACCTGATCCGCGACGGAACCAACGTGCGCCCGCTGCGCACGCATCTGCTGTTTGGCCAGGCGCTGTGCGCGCAGGCCGCTTGAAGGAGTCACATTGAACGATCCACGTTTCCCGCGCACCGTGCGCACGTCCTGCGCTTACTGCGGGGTAGGCTGCGGCGTGGCCGTCGAACTGGGGCCGGAAGGAATGCGCCTGGCGGGCGACGAAGCCCATCCCGCCAACGCCGGACGCCTGTGCGTGAAAGGCTCGGCCCTGGGCGAAACGCTCGGCCTGGACGGGCGCCTGCTCGCCCCCCAAGTGCGCGATGCCGGCGGCTGGCGGGAAGCCGGCTGGGACGAAGCGCTGGAGAAGGTTGCCGCCGGATTTCGCAGCGTGATCGAGCGGCACGGCCCGGACGCCGTGGCCTTCTATGTCTCCGGCCAGCTGCTGACCGAAGACTATTACGTGGTCAACAAGCTGATGAAGGGCTACATCGGCAGCGCCAATATCGACACCAATTCGAGGCTATGCATGTCGTCTTCCGTCGCCGGCCACAAGCGCGCGTTCGGCGAGGATGTGGTGCCCGGCTGCTACGAGGACTTCGACGAGGCGGACATGGTGGTGCTGACCGGGTCGAATGCCGCCTGGTGCCACCCGATCATCTATCAGCGCATCGCGCGGCGCAAGCCGAAGGTCGTGGTGATCGATCCGCGCCGCACGGCGACTTGCGACATCGCCGACCTGCATTTGCCGATCAAGCCCGGCACGGACGTCTGGCTGTTCAACGGCCTGCTGACCTGGCTCGAACGCCATGGCCACGCCGACGACGCCTGGGCCGGGGAGCATACGGCCGGCCGGGAAGAGGCTCTGGCGGCGGCCGCCATCGAACCGGAGGAAGTCGCCCGGGTGTGCCGCGTCCCCCTGGACGACGTGCTGGCGTTTTACGAGGCCTTCGGCACGACCCGCAAGGTCGTCACGGCCTATTCGCAGGGCGTCAACCAGTCAAGTTCCGGCACGGACAAGGTCAGTGCGATCATCAACTGCCACCTGCTGACGGGCCGCATCGGCCATCCCGGCATGGGTCCGTTCTCCCTGACGGGACAGCCGAACGCGATGGGCGGGCGCGAGGTGGGCGGGCTGGCGAACATGCTGGCCGCGCACATGGATCTGGACAACGCCGAGCACCGCGCGAGCGTGCAGGCGTTCTGGAACAGCCCGCGCATCGCGGAGCGACCCGGGCTCAAGGCGGTGGACCTGTTCCGCGCGATCGAGTCGGGCCAGGTCAAGGCTGTCTGGGTGATGGGCACGAATCCGGTGGTCAGCCTGCCCGATGCCGACCAGGTCAAGCGCGCCCTCGACAAGTGCGAGCTGGTGGTGGTGTCCGACGTGGTGCGCGACACCGATACCAACGCCCATGCCCACGTCCTGCTGCCGGCGCTGGCCTGGGGCGAGAAGGACGGTACCGTGACCAATTCCGAGCGCCGCATCAGCCGCCAGCGCGCCTTCCTGCCGGCGCCGGGCGGCGCGCGCGCGGACTGGAAGATCGTGTGTGGCGTGGCCCAGCGCATGGGCTACGAGGGCTTCGGGTTCGACGGCCCGCATGCCATCTTCGCGGAGCATGCGCAGCTGTCCGCCTTCGGCAACCGCGGCGCCCGCCGCTTCGACCTGGGACCGCTGGCCGCACTCGGCCGCGCAGAATACGATGCGCTCGAGCCGGTGCAGTGGCCGGTGACTCCGGCCGGGGGTACCGCGCGCCTGTACGCCGATGGGCGTTTCTCGCATCCGGACGGGCGCGCGCGCCTGGTGCCGACGCCGCCGCGCGCGCCCGCGCATGCGACCGGCGGGGAGTACACGCTGGTTCTCAATACCGGCCGGATGCGCGACCAATGGCATACGATGACGCGCACCGGCAAGTCGCCGCGCTTGGCCGAGCACACCAGCGAGAGTTTCATCGACATGCACCCGCAGGACGCGCTGCTGCATGCGGTGCGCGAAGGTGAACTGGCGCGGGTGCGCAGTGCCTGGGGCGAGATGGTGGCGAAAGTTCGCCACAGCGGCGGCATCCCGCGCGGCAGCGTATTCGTGCCGATCCACTGGAGCGGCGCCACGGCCTCGGACGCGCGGATCGGCGCTGTCGTCAATCCGGTGGTCGATCCGGTCTCCGGGGAACCGGAATTCAAGCACACGCCCGTCACGGTGGAGCCGTTTCGCGTCGACTGGTATGCCTTCATCCTGAGCAGGACTCCGCTGCCGCTGGAGCGGGTGACGCACTGGACACGGGTGCAGGGCGACGGCTACCTGCGCTACGAGCTGGCCGGGCGGGGCCCGCTGCGCGAACCCGGCCAGTGGGCGCGCGCGCTGCTTGGCGCTCCTCCCGGCGACGAAGCCGACTGGCTGGAGTACGAGGACCAATGCGGCGGAGCCTATCGTGCGGCGCTGATGGAGGATGACCGGCTGGCGCAGTGCGTGTTCGTGTCGGCGCGGCCCGACCTGCCGGAACGGACCTGGCTGGGAGGCCTGTTCGCCAGCGCGACGCTGGCCCCGGCCGAGCGCGCGGCCCTGCTGGCGGGCCAGCCGCTCGGGGGCGGCAAGGATGGCGCCATCGTCTGCGCCTGCTTCGGGGTGCGCAGCGGTACGATCGCCCGCGCCATCGTCGATGGCGGCCTGTCCAGCGTCGAGGCGGTGACGTCCTGCGTCCGGGCGGGCGGCAATTGCGGCTCTTGCATCCCTGAAATCCGCACCATCCTGGCCGAACCCATGCGCTTCGCTTGACCTTCCCATCGTAGGAAGGTCTACAGTGTCCATATCGGCACTGGAGGAAAGCGATGGGAGCGACCAGCAGTATCAGCTTTTCCGTTGAGGGGATGACCTGCGCGTCCTGCGCGACGCGGGTGGAGAAGGCCTTGGCCAAGGTGCCAGGCGTGCGCGGGGCGGCGGTCAACCTGGCGACGGAGAAGGCCACCGTCGACGTGGCGCCCGGGGTTCCCATGAGCCGGCTGGCGGAAGCCGTCGAACGGGAGGGGTATGCCGTGCCCACGGTGTCGACGACCCTTGCTATCGGCGGCATGACCTGCGCCTCCTGCGTGAACCACGTCGAAAAGGCCTTGCTGAAGGTGCCGGGCGTGGTCGACGCCACCGTCAACCTCGCCACCGAGAAGGCGCAGGTGCTCGCGGAGGCCGAAGTAGCGCCCACGGCCCTGATCGAAGCGGTACGCAAGGAGGGCTACGAAGCCAGCCTCGCCGGCGAAGCACAGGGCGCGCCGCGCGCCGCCTTGCCGGCCTGGTGGCCGGTCGCCGCGGCCGCGCTGTTGACGTTCCCGTTGGTTGTTCCAATGCTGGCGGCGCCGTTCGGGGCAGCGTGGCAGTTGCCGGCCTGGCTGCAGTTGGCTCTCGCCACGCCGGTCCAATTCTGGCTCGGCGCGCGCTTCTATCGGGCCGGGTTCAAGGCGCTGCGCGCCGGGACCGGGAACATGGACCTGCTGGTGGCCCTCGGCACCAGCGCAGCCTACGGCCTGTCGCTCCACCTCATGGCCAATCCGCCGCACCACGGGATGCCGCACCTGTATTTCGAATCGTCGGCGGTGGTGATCACCCTCGTCCTGCTCGGCAAATACCTGGAAGCGCGCGCCAAGCGCCAGGCCATCGAAGCGATCCGCGCGCTGGAATCGCTGCGGCCCGCGCAGGCGACCGTGCGGCGCGACGGGCGCGACCTGGTCCTCCCTGTGGCCGAAGTACGCCTGGGGGACATCGTCGTCGTGCGCCCGGGCGAGCGGGTGCCCGTCGACGGGCGCGTGCAGGAAGGCGCCAGCCACGTGGACCAGTCGCTGTTGACGGGCGAGAGCCTGCCGGTTGCCAAGCATCCCGGCGATACGGTCGCGGGCGGCACCGTCAACGCGGACGGGGTCCTGCTCCTCGAGACCACCGCCATCGGCGCGGATACGCTGCTGGCGCAAATCATCAAGCTGGTCGAAGATGCGCAAGCCGCCAAGGCGCCGATCCAGCGCCTGGTGGACCGCATCAGCGCCGTGTTCGTGCCGGTCGTGATCGCAATCAGCGCCGTCACGCTGGCGGGCTGGGGACTGGCGACAGGGGACTGGCAACAGGCGCTCCTGAATGCGGTCGCGGTGCAGGTGATTGCCTGCCCGTGCGCGCTCGGACTGGCGACACCGACCGCGATCATGGTCGGCACCGGCGTCGCCGCCCGCCACGGCATCCTGATCAAGGACGCGGAAGCGCTGGAGACGGCGCACGCCATTCAGGTCGTCGCCTTCGACAAGACCGGGACGCTCACCGAAGGCAAGCCCACGGTGGCGGCCATCGTCGCTGCGGAAGGCAGCACCCGCGACGAAGTCATTCGCCTGGCCGCGGCAGTCCAGCAATACAGCGACCATCCACTGGCCAGAGCGGTGCAGCGCTTCCTGGAGGCTGACCCCGGTGTGCGGGGCCCGACTCCGGCCTTGACGCCAAGCGCAGCGGCAGCCATCCCTGGCAAAGGCGTGACCGCCGAGGTGGAGAACCGCAAGATCTACCTCGGCAACCGCGCCCTGATGGCCGACCTGAACGCCGACTTCTCGGCGCTGGCGGCCGATGCCGAGAGGGAGGAGGCCGCCGGCCGCACCGTCTCGTGGCTCGCCGCCGACGCCGGCGCCGGTGCGCGCGTGCTCGGCCTCCTGTCCTTCGGCGACCTCCCCAAGGCCAGCGCGGGCGCGGCCGTCGCCCGCCTGCGCGCGCTCGGCATCGAGTCGGTTCTCGTCACGGGCGACAACGCCGGCGCGGCGCGCGCCGTGGCGGAGGCGGTCGGCATCAGCGAGGTGCGTGCCAATGTGCTTCCGGCCGGGAAGGCCGATGCGGTGGCCGAATTGTCGAAGGGCGGACGCCGCACCGCGATGGTCGGCGACGGCATCAACGACGCGCCTGCGCTGGCGGCAGCGGACATCGGCATCGCCATGGCAACCGGCACCGACGTCGCCGTGCACGCGGCCGGCATCTCCATCATGCGCGGCGATCCGGCCCTGGTGGCGGACGCGGTGTCGATCTCGCGCCGCACCTACGCCAAGATCCGCCAGAACCTGGGCTGGGCGTTCATCTACAACATCGTCGGGATTCCGCTGGCGGCCTTCGGCATGTTGAACCCGGTGATCGCCGGCGCGGCGATGGCCATGAGTTCTGTCAGCGTCGTCACCAACGCGTTGCTGCTGCGCCGCTGGCGTCCGGCGGCGTGAATCCGATTTCTCGTACAAGGAGCGAACACCATGATTGAACTGAAAGTCGAAGGCATGACCTGTGGCCACTGCGCGGGCCGCGTCACGCGTGCCGTGCGCGAACTCGATCCGGCTGCGAAGGTGGAAGTGGACCTGGACGCCAAGCGCGTGCGCGTCGAATCTGACGTCGCGCCGGCCGACCTGGCCGAAGCGATCAGCGAAGCGGGCTACCCGGCCACGACACAGGCATGACCAGGATCACGGTCAAGCCGCACCCCGAACACGCCCCGGAGGGCGCCGAGTTCGAGGTGCAGGGGCACCCCACCCTGTGCGACGCGCTGCTCGACGCGGGCGTGGACATCGATCACGCCTGCGGGAAGGTGGGCGCCTGCACCACCTGCCACGTCATCGTCGACCAGGGCTTCGATTCCCTCAACGAAGCGAGCGACAAGGAAGAGGACATGCTGGATCGCGCCTGGGGCGTGACGCCGCACTCGCGCCTTTCGTGCCAGGCCATCGTCGGCGACACGGACCTCGTGGTCTCGCTCCCGAAGTACACCATCAACCTCGAGCGCGAAGGCTAAGAACGAGGGGCAGGTCGCCCATTGCACCAGATTTTCCTGCGGAATATGTCCGGAGGTAATTTGGTGC
>DASRUW010000162.1:0-5301 GCA_035655255.1 Telluria sp.
GCTACCTGTACACGCTGTCGAACGCCGTGGTCAAGCTCAGCCCATCCGGAGCCTCGCTGCAAATCAGCGTAGCCGGCGACCAGTGGTGGAACGCCAGCTTCATCCTGCCTGCACCGAACAATGTCTGGACCAAGGGTTACTACACGGACCTGAGCCGCGCTCCTTTCAGCAATGGAAACGGCGGCGTCGATTGGGGCGGAGAAGGGCGCGGCTGTAACACGATTGCGGCGTCCATGCTGGTGACCAACGTGGTGTACGTCGGGCTCGACCTGAAAGCGATCGACTTTACCTTCGACCAGCATTGTGAAGGCGGAACACCGGCCCTGCATGGCGCGGTCCACTGGGACCTGACGGAGCAGCCGCCCATCCCCGCCCCCACGGCGATTCCGGATGGCTTGTGGCAGCCGCCGGCCGGAGCGACTCCGCTGTTCGGCAATTATCTGTATATCGAAAGTCCGTCCGGCGACTGGATCGGCCAGGGCCAGACCCTGCTGCTGCAACAGACCGTGACGCAAGCGATGAACATCACGTCGAACGGTGGCTATCTGAGTTTTAGCATCGGGGGCTATAACGGAACGCTGCAGGCCATGCAGGGGCTGAGCTACCTCTCCGTGGGCTATTATCCGGACCTCCAGCGCTATCCATTCAATAATGCGATGCGTGGTGGCATGGAGGTCGACGGGCCTGGGCGCGGCTGCAACACGCTCAAGGGCTGGTTTGTCGTCGACAAAGTCAGCTGGTCCGGCACCACGCTCAAGTCGATCGACGCGCGCTTCGAGCAGAGCTGCGATGGCGGTCCCGCCTTGCATGGCAGGCTGCGCTGGTCATCCGTGTGATGTAGCAGGCGCCTTGAGCTGAGCCAGCTCAAGCATTCCGCTTTCCGGTCTGTATCGTCACGCGCCGGTCATCGAAACGGCGTACCGTCATCCTCAGCGCCACAGCCAGAGGAAAGCGTATGCCCAGCCACGATCCGCGCCGTCGACTGATCCTGCAACTGTTCTCGGGCGGCCTGCTGGGCGCCGCCGGGTTCGGTACCGCGGGAGTGGAGGACGAACCCGATCCGCGCGCCGACGCACGCTTCGAACATGGCGTCGCCAGCGGCGATCCGCTGTCCGACCGGGTGATTCTCTGGACCCGCGTCACGCCGCAAGCTGGCTGGCGCGGCAGCCTGCCGGTGCGCTGGACGATCGCGGAAGACCCCGAGCTGACCCGACAGGTCGGCACCGGCATCGTCGCCACCTCGCCGGACCACGATTACACCGTGAAGGTCGATGCCGCCGGGCTTCGGCCGGGGCGCACTTATTTCTACGGGTTTCGCGTTGGCGCGACCGTCTCGCCGGTGGGCCGCACCAGGACGCTGCCGGGCGCCGACGCGCGCCAGGTGCGGTTGGCGGCATTTTGCTGTTCCAATTATCCCGCCGGCTTCTTCAACGTCTATGCGGATGCCGCGCGCCGCGACGACCTCGATGCGGTCCTGCACCTGGGCGACTATATCTACGAATACGGCCAGGGCGGCTACGGCACCAGCCGCGCCGGGGAACTCGGCCGCTTTCCCCTGCCTGCGACGGAACTCATGAGCCTGGAAGACTACCGCGCGCGCTATGCACAGTATCGCCAGGATCCCGCGCTGCAGGCCTTGCACGCGTCCGTGCCCTTCATCACCATCTGGGACGACCACGAATTTGCGGATGACACCTGGCGCGACGGCGCGCCCGGCCACGATGGCAGCACGCTTCCCTTTGCGGACCGCCGCGCCGCCGCCGCGCGCGCCTATTTCGAGTGGCTCCCGATCCGCCAGCCGGACCCGCTGGAGCCGCTGCGCATTTACCGTTCCTTCGACTTCGGCCGCATCCTGTCCCTGCACATGCTCGACACCCGCGTGATCGGGCGCGACGTCCAGGTCGATTCGGACGACTACACCGACCTCGATGCCTATCTCGCCGCCTTGAACGACCCGCAGCGCCAGATGCTGGGCCGCGATCAGCTCGCCTGGCTCGACGGCCAGGTTGCCGCCTCGGGCGCGCGCTGGCAGGTGCTCGGCCAGCAGGTGCTGATGGGCCGGATGGAACATGCCGAATGCGTGGTGAAGGGCGAGCTCAGCATGGAAGAGCTGCAAACCCTGCGCGAACTGCAGCGCGCCGTTCCCGAGCGCCTGACGGACGAACAGAAGGCCGCGCTCGCGTCGCGCACCCTGCCGTACTACGACGATTCCTGGGACGGCTATCCGGCCGAGCGCGAGCGCGTGTTCGACCTGATGCGCAGGCGCGGCAAGAACCTGGTGGTCCTGTCCGGTGACTCGCACAACGCCTGGGCCAACGAACTGTTCGACGCGCAAGGCCACCGGGTGGGCGTGGAATTCGCGGCGCCTTCGGTTTCCTCGCCCGGCCTGGAAGCCTGCTATCCCGAACTCAAGCCGGTGGACGTGGCGGCCATGTACCGCGACATGATTCCAGCGTTGCGCTATGCCGAGACCAGCCGCCGCGGTTACCTGGTGCTGACGGCCACGGCGCAGGACGTGCACGCCGACTACCACTTCGTCGATGGCACCGACCACCCGGACTTCAGCGCCACCCTGGGCAAGCGCCTGCGCGTGCTCCCCGGCCCGCAGCAGCGCCGCATCCTCGAGGCCTAATCGCTCGACGTGACCGTTGCCGGCTCCACGGCCGGCGGCAGCTTGCCGCGGCTGACGCTTTCGCCGTCATTGCGGCGCAGGCGCCAGAACGTGAGGGAGGAGAGCGCCGTCAGCACCGCCAGGGTCAGGAAGCCGCGATGCAGGGCGAACGTGACCTGGGCGCGGTCCGTCTGCGGCACATGCCCGAGGAACCACGCCGTCACCAGCGTGCCCGCCGCCAGGCCGAAGCTCATCGACAGCTGCTGGAAGGAGCTCGAGATCGTGCTGGCCATGCTCGAATCCTGCTCCTCGACGTCGGCATAGGCCAGCGAGTTCATGGCCGAGAACTGCAGGGAGTTGAAAAACCCCTGCATCAGCCCGATCCCGACGATGACATACAGCGGCGTGCGCCCGTCCACCAGCGAATACAGGGCGATGGTCGCCCCGATCAGCACCGTATTCAGCACCAGCACTTGCCGATAGCCCAGGCGCGCCAGCACGCGTGCGGAAATCGCCTTCATGCCCATGGCCGCGACGGCGGCAGGCATCATCAGCAGGCCCGATTCCCAGGACGGCAGGCCCAGGCCCACCTGGTACAGCAAGGGCAGGAGAAACGGCAGCCCGCCCACGCCGAGCCGCGTGACGAAGCCGCCCAGCACGGCCACGCGGAATGTCCGCACCTTGAACAGGGACAGCCGCAGCAGCGGATGCACGCGTTCGCGCGCATGGGCGACGTAGCCAAGCAGCAGCCCGACCGAGAGCGCCAGCATCAAGGTTCCCGTCACGGGGTCGAGCGTGTGCTCGCCGAACACCTCCAGCAGCCAGGACAGGATGGCCGTGCCGGACGCGTACAGGATCAGGCCCGTGAGGTCCAGCTGGCGCCGCTCGCTGCCCTGGTAGTCCGGCATGTGGCGCCACACGTAGTAGAGCGCAACCAGCCCGACCGGCACGTTGACGAAGAAGATCTCGCGCCACGACAGCCAATGTACGATCAGGCCGCCCAGCGTCGGACCGAGCAGGGGGCCGATCAGGGCCGGAATGATCACGAAGTTCATCGCGTTCAGCAGCTCGGCCTTGGGGAAGGTGCGGATGATGGTGAGCCGCCCGACCGGCATCATCATGGCCCCGCCCACTCCCTGCAGCAGGCGCGCGGCGACCATCATCGGCGTGTTGACCGACAGGCCGCACAGGATGGAGGCGAAGGTAAAGATGGCGATCGCGGTGGCGAACACGCGGCGCGTGCCGTAGCGGTCCGCGATCCAGCCGCTGACCGGGATGAACACGGCCAGGCTGAGGATGTAGCTGGCCACGACCGCCTTCAGCGACAGCGGCGCGACCTGCAGGCTGGCCGCGATCGCGGGGACGGCGGTGTTGACGATCGTCGCGTCGAGCTGCTCCATGAACAGCGCCGTCGCGACGAGCCAAGGCAGGTAGCGTTTGGCGGCAAGGCTGGTCATCGGCCGATTCTCGCACAGGGAACCGGTCCGGGCCGCACGCCTAGGTCCGTCAGAAGTGGGTGGCGATCTTCAGCACCAGGGTGTTCACGCCGCTGTTGGGATGCTTGATCCCGCCGTTGGAGTAATGCTGGATCTTCATGCCGATCTCGGTGCCGCCGTCGAACACGTAGCCGGCGCCGATGTGGTCGCCGAACTCGAACGCGGTCGAGAGGCGGTTATCGTCGTTGTTATACAGGTGCGACATCAGGTGCGCGCCGATCGCGCCCTCGCCGTACCAGCCCTTGTGGTTGGCGTTCTCGAAGCGGAACACCGGAGTGATGCCGATGTCCCACAGGTGGGCGGTCACGCCGGGCTGGTTGCGGTAGGCGTTCTCGCGCCAGGCGGCGATGGTGAAGTCCCAATAGCCGGACAGCTGCGTGCCGTTCGACTCGAACCAGCGGGTCTCGAAGCCGCGCTGCACGCCGAAGCGGGCGATTTGCGTCTTGTTGCCCGTGGCGACTTCGAACGATGCGCCATCGAGATAACCGTCCGCGGCGGCCGCGCCTTGCGCGACGAGCAGGGCCGCGCCGGCGGCCAGGACTTTCCAAGCTTTCCAGGTAGAGGACATAATGGCTTTCAAATAAAGAACCCCGGCTATTGTACTCATGTCCACAGCGACATGCTCAAGGAGCAACGAACGATGACCACCATCGCCTTTCTCGGCCTCGGCCTGATGGGCCGTCCCATGGCGCGCCGCCTGACGCAGGCCGGCCACGCGGTGCGCGCCTGGAACCGCACGCCCGGCGTGAGCGTGCCGGAGACGACGGCCTGCGGCAGTGCCGCCGAAGCGGTGACGGGCGCGCACATCGTCATCAGCATGGTCGCGGATGGTGCGGCCGTGCAGGCCTGCATCGACGCCGCGCGGCCTGCCCTGGCGCCGGACACGCTGTGGATCGACATGAGTTCGACCCGGCATGCCGAGGCGCTCGCGTTCAGCCGCGCGCTGCCGCGGTTTGTCGACGCGCCCGTATCGGGCGGCGTGGCCGGGGCCGAGGCGGGCACGCTGGCGATCATGGCCGGCGGCAGCGCGACCGATTTCGCGCGCGCCGAACCAATCCTGAACGTGCTCGGCCGGCCGACTCTGGTGGGGCCGGCGGGCAGCGGCCAGGTGTCCAAACTGTGCAACCAGCTGATCGTCGGCTGCACCATCGACATCGTGGCCGAGGCCTTGCTGCTGGCCCAGGCGGCCGGCGC
>DASRUW010000163.1:0-2858 GCA_035655255.1 Telluria sp.
CGGGGTGGCGCTGCGCGAAGGCTTCCCGTGCGAATTCGACATGAACGACCCGCAGCGCGGCATGGTGCGCCTGGCCAGCGTGGACAGCTACCGCGGCTTCGTGTTCGCGCGCATGACGGCCGAAGGCCCCAGCCTGCTGGAGCACCTGGGCGACGCCCGCCTGGCGCTGGACGAGGTCACCGACCGCGCCCCGCTGGGCCAACTGGAAGTGCCCAATGCCTTCCACCGCTACTATTACCACGGCAACTGGAAGCACCAGGCCGAGAACCTGGCGGACCAGTACCATGCACCGTTCAGCCATGAATCCTCGGTCACGCCCGACGGCTACCAGTTCAGCCGCCGCCCGGGCGAGAAGGGCACCCGCATCAAGATGCTCAACAAGGACGGCACCCCCGGCACTGAAGCCAAGGGGCAATGGTTCTTCCCCGGCGGGCACAACGCCTGCGGCGCGCAAGCCACCGACGGCGACCAGGGCGGCGCCGCCTTCGACCGCTACCGTGCCGAGATGGAACGCATCCACGGCCTTGAGCGCGCCGGCGAGATCCTCACCCACAAGCGCCATCTGGCCTTCTTCTATCCGAACTTCGACCTGCACGTGCTGGCCCAGGCGGTGCGCGTGATCCGCCCGCTGCGGGTGGACCTGACCGAAGTGCAGATCTTCCCGGTCAAGCTCAAGGGCGCGCCCGAGGAAATGTTCCACGACACCGTGCGTCTGCTCAACCTCACCCATTCCTGCTCGTCGCTGGCGCAGACCGACGACGTCGAAGCGTTCGAGCGCGTGCAGGCCGGGCTGCACACGCGCGGCGCGCCCTGGATCAGGATCGAGCGCGGCCTGGGTCAGGACGTGCCCGACAGCGAACGCGGCGGCATGCGCGGCCCGCAATTCACCGAAGCCGCCATCCGCAACCAGCACCTGGCCTGGCTGCAGTACATGACTGGCCGCAACTGAGAAGGCAAGGAGACCCGCATGGCACCCACACCCGCATTGGCCACCCCCCAACCCGGCATCGACAGCGAAGCGCTGGCCGCCTTCGTGCACCGCGAACTCGACCTGCTCGACCAGCGCCGCTTCGAAGACTGGGCCGCGCTGTTTACCGAAGACGGCTATTACTGGGCCCCGGTGGCGCCGGACCAGGCCAGCCCGCTCGATCACGTGTCGCTGTTCTATGACGACGTGCGCACCATGAAGATCCGCATTGCCCGGCTGCGCCATCCGCGCATCTACGTGCAGAACCCGGCCTCGCGCACCGTGCATCTGGTGTCGAACTTCCGCGACATCGAGGAAGACGGCAGCGGCGCCGTGCGCCTGCGCTGCAACTTCATCCTGTTCGAATTCCGCCTGACCAAGGGCCAGCAGATCTACGGCGGCACCTACGACTACCTGCTGCGGCGCGAGGGCGGCGACTGGCGCATTGCCCAGAAGAAGGCATCGCTGGCCAATTCCGAAGACATGTTCCCATCCCTGGCGGTCTGGTTCTGACGCCGCGTGTTACGAGGAGACAACAATGGACAAGACATTCCAGACCCGGCGCCAGAGCCTGCTGCAGCTGGCCGCGCTGCTGCTGGCGCCGGCCCTGCCGGTCAGCGCGCAGGACGTTGACCGCGCGCCGATCAAGCTGACCACCACCGGGGCGGCCGCCTCCGGCTTTTTCGGCGTGGTCATCGAAGCGCTCAACGCGATCTACCGCGACAGCTATCCGGGCTCGACGGTGACGTTCGTGCCCAATTCGGTGGGCGGGGGCATGCTGGCGGCGGCCGAAGGCAAGGCCGATGTGGTCATTGCGCTGCCGCCGGTGGAAATCCAGCGCGCCCTGGCCGGGCAGGAGCCGTTCCACAAATCGCTCAAGGGCAAGCTGCTGCATGCGATGACGATCCTGGAAGAGCTCGATTTCGGCATGATCGCCACCCGGGACTGGGCCGACAAGCACGGCATCAGGAGCTTTGCCGACCTGGCGCGGGTCAAGCCGCCGGTGCGGCTGGGGGCCTCGGTGCGGGCGACGTTCTACATCAACGACGCGGTGGACGAAGTGCTCAGGCACTACGGCACCGACCTGAAGACGATCGACCGCTGGGGCGGGCGGGTGTACTACAACGCCTCGGGCACGAACATGCAGGATCTGCGCGACGGCAAGCTCGACATGGTGGTGACGGCGGGTCTGCAGCCGGACCGGCGGCTGCAGGAAGTGGCATCGAACGTGGCGCTGGTGTGGATCGGCGTGGACAAGGCGGTGCTGGAAGCGGCCGCGGCCAAGCTGCATCTGCAGGTGGCGACCATGCCCAAGAGCCATTACGGCTTTCTGGAGCGCGACGAGCTGACGCTGCGGGCGCCGTCGTTCACGGCGGTGGGAGCGCATGTGCCGGCGCAGACGGTGTACAAGATGCTCAAGGCGATCGACCTGAACATGGAACGGGTGCGCGCGATCCATCCGCATTTCAAGAACTTCTCGGTGCAATACATGGCCAAGCCCAACCCCGGCCTGCCGCTGCACCCCGGCGCCGAACGCTTCTATCGCGAAAAGGGCATGCTATGAATGCCGCGTCCACGCGCAGGCCACTGCGCCCCGGTTCCGGGTGCGAAGCAGTGCTCGGTTTCACTAAATATTACGTAGCCGGCTCTCGTCGGCAGGTAAGGTTGTGATGATGGATATTGCAAGAGAAAACACCCTGGCGCAGGGCAAGGCAGGCTGGTGCAATCTGGTCGATGGCATTTCCGAAGGCAAGCGTTACCCGGTGACCGGCCGTGCAGAACCGCTGCTCAACCTGGTGTCGCTGGCACTGATCGCCTATTCGATCTGGTACGCGCTGTTTGGCGTGGCCAATCAGCATTTCAATGGCGCCGTGTTCGCCGGCGTGCTTAC
>DASRUW010000164.1:0-3207 GCA_035655255.1 Telluria sp.
CGCGCGCGAGATGGGCCACCAGGTGGCTCCCGATAAAACCGGAGCCCCCGAATACCACGACTTTCTGTTCTTTCATGTTCTTTTTCTCCGTCAGGGTAATTCGTTGCGCGCGCCTCCCGGCGCGACCGTGCCCAGGCGCGACTTGATGGTCTGCGGCTGCTGCTGGAACAGCGCCGCGTAGTTGGTCGTATTCGCCAGGACGTTCTTGACGTAGGTGCGCGTTTCCGGGAACGGGATCGACTCGACGAACACGGCCCCTTCCAGCGGCCGGTCGAGCTTCGCACGCCATCCGTTGATGCGCCCCGGACCTGCATTGTATGCCGCCGTGGCCAACACTTCAGAACCGTCGAAGCGCTGCAGGATCATGTTCAGGTAATTCGAACCAAGCAGCAGATTGGTGCGCAGGTCGGACAGCTTGGTGTGGACGTAGTCCTCCAGCCCGATTTTCCCTGCCACGTACTTGCCGGTCGACGGCATCACCTGCATCAGGCCGGAGGCGCCGACGCGCGACTGGGCGTCCATGATGAAGCGCGACTCCTGCCGGATCACGCCGTAGACCCAGGCCATGTCCAGGCCGAGCGACTGCGTGGTCGGGCGCAGGATCTCCGCATGCGGCGCGGGGAAGCGCTGGGTGTAGTCGAATTCGGTGCGGGTGCGCTCGGATGTGTAAAGCATGCGGTCCAGCACCGCGCTCTGGCGCGCGAATTCGGCCGCGGCCAGCAGCTCGCGCTCGTTCATGCGGCGCAGGGCCCAATTCCATTCGCGCGTGCCTTCGAAGCGCAGGCGCAAACCGAAGAACTTGAGGGAGCGCTGCAGGTCCGGGTCGGCCGCCATGGCGTCGATTTCGCCCTGTACCGGCGTGCGCGCCGGCGGCGGCACCGTGACCTTGGTGCCCAGTTCGTCCAGCGCCAGCTGGCCGTAGAAATGCGCCTGGTCGGCGATGCGGCGGTACAGCGCGGCCGCCTCCTCGTCCTTGCCCTCGGCCGCCAGCGCGCGGCCCAGCCAGTAGGTCCACGCCGGTTCCGCGCGCAGGCCGGGCGGCATGGCCTGGATGGTGGCCTTGACGGCCTTCCAGTCGCCGCGGCGCAGCGCCGTGCGGGTCTTCCATTGGAGCTGCTCGGGCGAGAGCGGCGCGGCGACCGCCTTCTGCCAGTAGTCCCAGGCCTCCGGCGCCCACTGCAGCGAGGCGGGCAGCGCCAGCGTGGCCCAGCCGACCGCCCGCTCGGGGGCGCTCAGCTTGCCCTCGTTGCGCTTGAGGGCGATGGCGGCGAGTTTGAGGCTGGTGCGCGCCATGCGGCCGACCGCGACCAGGTAGATCTCGTGCTCGGCGTGAGTCTTGCCGATGCCGCGCGCCAGCGCCAGCGCGGGCAGGTCCACGGCCTGGGCGGCGCGGGTTTCGGAGGCGCCCAGCAGGCCGGCCGTGCGGCGCGCGGGGCCGGTGGCGTCGGTCTCCCCCGCCAGGCGCAGCTGGGCCAGCAGGTCGTCGCTGTTGAACTGCTTGGCCTGGTACAGGGTGGCGATCAGCGTCGAACAGGCCTCGCCGTAGATGGGCGGGTTGACCAGCAGGGCGCGCGCCTCGTCGGCCACGCGCTGGCCCTTCACGGCGCGCGACAGCAGGGCGTAGCACTTGACCTGGGTGTCGTCCTGCAGGACGAACAGGGGGAACTGCTGGTCGAAATTGGCCCAGTCGCGCTTGCGTCCCAGCACCAGCAGCCAGTCGTTGCGCAGGCGGTCGGCGATGGCGCTGCCGTCGTAGCGTTTCAGGAAATCGAGGATCTCGGCGTCGTCCGCGTCCTTCAGGCGCGGTTTCAGCCGATAATACTCGACGTAAGAAGGAATCCCGTAACCGGTCAGGCGCGAGGCGTAGGCATTGGCCTTGGCGGCGTCGTCCTGGCGCGCGGCTTCGCGCAGCAGCAGGAAGGTATCGTCGTCGGCGCGCGGCGTGGCGGCGCCTTCGGTGCCCTGCGCGTGTGCGCCGAGGCAGCTTGCAGCGAACAGCGCACCAGCCAGGAAACGGGACAGACTCGACACGCTCAGTTTGAACATCGTCATCCTATGAATAGCGACCCAAGAATACCACGCGCACCGGTCCCAAAGCCAGCCGACAAGGCGGAAATGCGGCGCGCGATGGCGGCCCGCCGCCGCGCGCTCGACCCGCAGATCAAGCAGGAAATGGATGCCCTTATCGGCGCGCGTCTGGTGGACTGGTGGCGCGCCCACCCGGTGGCGGCGCTGGCCGTGTACTGGCCGCTGCGCGGCGAGCCCGACCTGCTGCCGGCCTACGCGGAACTGGAGCGCCTGGGCGCGCGCCTGGCGCTGCCGGTGGTGGTCGAGCGCGACGCACCGCTCGCATTCGCGGACTGGCAGGTCGGGGAGGACATGGTCAAGGACAGCATGGGCGTGGCGGTCCCGGTGCGCGCGCGGATGGTGAACCGCCCGCCGGCCGTGGTGATTCCCTGCCTGGGCTACACGGCGGCGGGTTACCGGCTCGGGTACGGCGGCGGCTACTACGATCGCACCCTGGCGCTGGCGCCACGCCCCCTGACGGTGGGCGTGGCCTACGCGTGCACGCTGACGGACTTTCCCGCCGACGCGCACGACGTCGCGCTGGACGTCATCCTCACCGAGGCGTAGCCGGCGCCAGGCGCTGCCAGATCGCCGTGGTGGCGGCGGCCTGGTTCATGCTGTAGAAGTGCAGGCCGGGCGCGCCGCCCGCCAGCAGGCGCTCGCACATGGCGGTCACCACATCGGCGCCGAAGGCTTTGATCGAGGCCGCGTCGTCGCCGAAGCTGGCCAGCTTGAGGCGCACCCAGCGCGGAATCTCGGCCCCGCACATCTCCGAAAAGCGCGACAGCTGGGTGTAGTTCGTGATCGGCATGATGCCGGCCACGATCGGCACGTCCACGCCCGCGCGGCGCGCATTGTCCACGAAGGCGAAGTAGGCGTCGGCGTTGAAGAAGTACTGGGTAATCGCGCCGTTGGCGCCGGCCTTCACCTTGCGCACGAAGTTCTGCAGGTCGTCCTGGGGCGAACGCGCCTGCGGATGCATCTCCGGGTACGCGGCGACCTCGATGTGGAACCAGTCGCCCGTCTCCTCGCGGATGAAGCGCACGAGCTCCGAGGCGTAGCGGAATTCGCCCGCGGTCGCGATCCCGGAAGGCAGGTCGCCCCTCAGCGCGACGATGTGGCGGATGCCGTGGCCCTTGT
>DASRUW010000165.1:0-2736 GCA_035655255.1 Telluria sp.
GTCTTATTTTTTCTGCGCCGCGAACAGCGCGTCCAGATGCTGCTCGAACGCGTGGTAATTGATGCGCTCATACAGTTCCATCCGGGTTTGCATGGTGTCGACCACGTTCTTTTGCGAGCCGTCGCGGCGGATCGCGTTATATACGTTTTCGGCCGCCTTGTTCATCGCGCGAAAGGCCGACAGCGGATACAGCACCAGGCCGACATCGGCGGCTTTCAGCTCGTCCACCGTGAACAGCGGGGTCGCGCCGAATTCCGTGATGTTGGCCAGGATCGGCACCTTCACGGCCTTGGCGAACTGCTCGTACATTTCCAGGCTGGTGATCGCTTCCGGGAAGATCATGTCGGCGCCGGCTTCGACGCAGGCCACGGCGCGGTCGATGGCCGCTTCCAGGCCTTCCACGGCCAGCGCGTCGGTGCGCGCCATGATCACGAAGTTCTCGTCGGTGCGGGCGTCGGCGGCGGCCTTGATGCGGTCGACCATCTCGCCCTTGGTCACGATTTCCTTGTTCGGACGGTGGCCGCAGCGCTTGGCGCCGACCTGGTCCTCGATGTGGCAGGCGGCGGCGCCGAACTTGATCATCGAACGCACGGTGCGCGCGACGTTGAAGGCGGAGGCGCCGAAGCCGGTGTCGACGTCGACCAGCAGCGGCACGTCGCACACGTCGGTAATGCGGCGCACGTCGGTCAGCACGTCGTCGAGGTTGGAGATGCCAAGGTCGGGCAGGCCGAGCGAGCCGGCCGCGACGCCGCCGCCGGACAGGTAGATGGCCTTGAAACCGGCGCGCTTGGCCAGCAGGGCGTGGTTGGCGTTGATGGCGCCGATGACCTGCAGCGGCGATTCTTCTTGGACCGCCTTGCGGAAGGCGAGGCCTGCGGAGTGGAGTGGCATACCGAACATCCTTGGTTGATTGAACGCAGCCCTGACAATTGCAAAGCCTGTGCCAGCGCAATGAAACATCGAGAAATCAGAGACTTGGGTGAATGGGAGCCGGCATCCGCGCGTTTCATGGTGTATCATTGAAACACGTATGAAACTTACTTGAAACATGGCTACGCAAGCGTCATTTCCTATCGACAACGCCGACAAGCCGGTCATCTGGACCGTCTCCGTCACGCGCCTGGCCGACCTGTTCCGCGACATCACGCTCGAATACGACCACCTGGCCACGATCGAGCCGATCCACCTTGGCTTCGACGAGGCGGCGCGCCACATCCGCGAACGCATGGCGACCGAGCGTTGCGACGTCGTCATCTCGGCCGGCTCGAACGCGGCCTATCTCAAGGGGCGGGTGTCGGCGCCGGTGGTGATCGCCAAGCCGTCCGGGTTCGACTACATGCAGGCCCTGGCGCGCGCGCGCCGCGTGGCCGACCGCATCGGCGTCATCACCTACCAGGAGCCGCTGGCGCAGCTGGCCGAATTCACGGCCACGTTCCGGGTCGAGGTGGCGCAGCGCACCTACGTGACGGAAGAAGACGCGCGCGCCCAGATCGCGGACCTGAAGGCGGCCGGCATCCGCGTCGTGGTGGGTGCGGGACTGATCGCGGACCTGGCCGAGGAAGCGGGACTGACCGCGATCTTCGTCTACTCCGCCGCCTCGATCCGCCAGGCGTTCGACGACGCGCTGGAAATGGCGCGCCTCACCCAACTGGAGGCGAACCGCGTGCGCCGCGCGCCGGTGCACGACACGCTGCGGGCCCGCCACGGCCTGAACGACCTGCGCGGCGAATCCGCGGCCATGGAGGCCGTGCGCCAGAAAGTGGTGCTGTACGCGCGCTCGCCGGCCACGGTCCTGATCCAGGGCGAAACCGGCACCGGCAAGGAGCTGGTGGCGCAGGCCATCCACCGCGAAAGCCCGGGCAACCTGGGAGCGCAGCGCCCCTTCGTCGCGGTCAACTGCGGCGCCATCGCGGAGTCGCTGCTGGAATCCGAACTGTTCGGCCACGAGGAAGGCGCCTTCACCGGCGCGCGCCGCGGCGGCCATGCGGGCCTGATCGAGGCGGCCAACCGCGGCACTTTGTTCCTGGACGAAATCGGCGAGATGCCGCTGGCGCTGCAAACGCGTCTGCTGCGGGTGCTGGAGGAACGCGAGGTCGTGCGGGTCGGCGGCACGCGGCCCATTCCGGTCAACGTGCGTGTCATCAGCGCGACCCACTGCGACCTGGAGCAGCGTGTACGCGACGGGAAGTTCCGGGCCGATCTGTTCTACCGCCTGGCCGTGCTGCGTGTCGCCCTGCCCTCCTTGCGCGAGCGCGCCGCAGACATCGGCACGCTGGCGGAATGGTCGCTCAAGAACGCGCTGGCCGCGATCGGCGCCCGCCCGCACCGCAACCTGTACGCCGAACTGCAGGCTTGCCTGCCGCTGCTGGAGCGCTACGGCTGGCCGGGCAACGTGCGCGAATTGCGCAATGTGATGGAGCGGCTCGCCCTGTTCCTGGCGGCGGAGCCCCTGCAGGCGCTGACGCCGAGCTTCCTGCTTGGCCTGGCGCCCGAACTGGCGGCGCCAACTTCCGACACGGGCGCGACGGAAGCCGCGACCGAGAACATCGAGGACGTGCTGGCACGCTTCGGCGGCCGGCGCGACGAAGCGGCCGCCTACCTCGGCATCAGCCGCACCACGCTGTGGCGCCGGCTGAGGAAGTAGCTCAGGGCAGCAGCCCGTAATTGGCGAGAATGCGCGCGTACGCGCCGCTGGCGCGCAGCACGCGCATCGCTTCCTGCAGTCGGCTCGCGTCG
>DASRUW010000166.1:0-2226 GCA_035655255.1 Telluria sp.
CGTCGCATGGATTCAGCTATCGAAACCGCACTACGGCATACATGGCACGCCCGAGCCGGCGCAGATCGGGCGCACCCAGTCGCATGGCTGCATCCGGCTGTCCAACTGGGACATCGCCACCTTGATCAAGTCCGTCGGCGCCGGAACGGACGTGGAACTTCAGGAGTAGCACATGAAAACCATCGCCGCTCTCATCCTCGGCGCCATTGTCGGCGCGCTGGTGCTGTTCGTGTATTTGAGCCAGATGCCGCCCAAGCCGGCGAGCACGCCGCCGCCGGCCGCCGTGGCCGCGCCGCCCGCCGCGCCCAGCCCGCCGGCCCAGGTGCGCCTGCCGGAGGAAAGCCTGCCGCGCCCGGACCTGTCCACGCCGGCCGTCGCCAGGCTGGCCGTGCCGGTCGAGGGCGTGCAGCCGTCGCAGCTCACCGACAGTTTCGACCAGCCGCGCGACGGCCAGCAAAAGCACGAGGCGATCGACATCCTGGCCCCGCGCGGCGCGAAGGTGCTGGCGGCGGCGGACGGGAAGATCGTCAAGCTCTTCGACAGCAAGCCGGGCGGGCATACGGTCTACCAGTTCGACCCGAGCGGCACCTATGCCTACTACTACGCGCACCTGGACTCGTACGCGCCGGGGCTGAAGGAAGGGCAGGACGTGCACCGCGGCGACCTGCTCGGCTACGTGGGCACGAGCGGCAATGCCGATCCGAACACGCCGCACCTGCATTTCGCCGTGTTCCAGCTCACGCCCGAGAAGGAATGGTGGAAGGGGACGGCGCTCAACCCTTATCCGATGCTCAGGTAAGGAGCGCGCACATCTCCGTCACCCACTGGCGCTGGCCGCTCTGCACCGGCGGCAGGGGGTGGAAGTACTTGTCGGCGGTGTCCGGCTTGCGCAGCCCGACCAGGGAATGGCCGTCCAGCGCCGCCAGGCAGCGCGCGATCAGCGGATCGAGGGCCGGGCTCACGCCCCAGGCGCAGACGACGGGCGCGCCGCGCTTGCGCTCGAGCTTCGCGGCCAGCTCCGCCGCCCGCGCCGGGGCGAAGACGGAATGGGCGGGATAGCGCGGCTCGAGCGCCCCGAAGCGCTCGACGAAGACGGCGCTGCTCGGCTCGCGCAGGTCCGAGATGTTCAGCACCCGCACCCGGTTCCAGCCCGTGTGGCGCATGACCCGCATCAGCTGGTACTGGGTCGTATCCGGCTTGGCCGGGACCTGGGCGACCGGCAGCGCGCCGATGGCGCCCATGCCGATTTCCGGCTCGGCTCCGGCCAGCGGGGCGGACGAGCCGGGATTCATCATTACGAACACGGCCTCCGCCTTGCCGCGGGGGCCGTCCCGGCGCGCGATCTCCAGCACGCTGCGGCAGGCCAGGGCGCCGAGGCCGCGCACCCGGACGCGGTAGAAATGCCCGGTGACTTCGAACTCGTCCTTCAGTTCGGCTGCGGAAACGAACGGAATCATGCCAATCCCTCAAGAGTACCAGCCAGTATAATAAGCGCCTCATCCGCCCCCACCCAAGCACCATGAAACTGTTCGGCATCCCCAACTGCGACACCGTCAAGAAAGCCCGCACCTGGCTGGCCGAGCATGGCCACGCGGTCGACTTCCACGACTTCAAGAAGCAGGGCCTGGACCAGGCCACCGTGGCGCGCTGGCTCGAGGAGGTGGACTGGGAGCTGCTGGTCAACCGCAAGGGCACCACCTGGCGCGGCCTGCCGGACGAGCGCAAGGCCGCCGTCACCGACCGCGCCAGCGCCCTCGCCCTGATGCTCGAATTCCCGTCCGTGATCAAGCGCCCGGTGCTGCAGGCCGCGCGGGTCCACGTGGGCTTCTCCGACGCCCAGTACCGCCAGATCTTTCCCTGAGGCGGCCATGCACACGTCCCGGACCCTCGCGCTGACCGAAGAACTGATCGCGCTCGACTCCATCACCCCGCGCGACCAGGGCTGCCAGCAGCGCATCATGGAGCTGCTCGCCCCGCTCGGCTTCCAGGCCGAGACGATCGCCTCCAACGGCGTGACCAACCTGTGGGCGCGGCGCGGGAGCGCGGCGCCGCTGTTCGTGTTCGCCGGCCACACCGACGTGGTGCCCACCGGCCCGCTCGACAAATGGAGCTCGCAACCCTTCACCCCGACCCGGCGCGACGGCCGCCTGTACGGGCGCGGCGCGGCCGACATGAAGACCTCGCTGGCCGCGATGGTGGTGGCGGTCGAGGAATTCGTCGCCGCCC
>DASRUW010000167.1:0-2744 GCA_035655255.1 Telluria sp.
CCGCGGCTTCCGGCTCGTCGGCGAGTTCTACAAGCCGGGAAAGCCGTATCGCAGCATCATCATGAGCAAGGCGCTGGCCAGGGTGCCGAAGCACGTGCCGATGTGGTACTCGCCGCATCGCATGGCGTGGCTCGGGACGGCCGTCAAGGGCTGAGGCCATGGACGACAGCCGGCAATGGCTGCGCACGCAGGAGGTCGAGCTCGACGTGCGCGCTACCGGCAAGCGCGGGGTGCTGAGCGAAGCCTCCCGCCTGCTCGCAGCAAGAACCGGCACTGCGCCGCAAATTCTTTTCGATGCGCTGTGGCATCGGGAATCGCTGGGGTCGACGGCGCTCGGGCACGGTGTGGCGTTGCCCCATGCCCGCCTCGACACTCTCGCGTCGCCGGTCGGGGCCTTCATGCGCCTCGGCCAAGCAGTGGCGTTCGACGCGCCGGACGACAAGCCGGTGGCGTTCGTGATCGCCCTGCTGATGCCGCACCGCGATCCGCAACGGCAGCTACGCCTCCTCGCGGCGATCGCGGAACGATTCTCGGAGGGCACCTTTCGCGATCATGTGGCCGCGGCCGCCGACACGACGGCCGCATGGCGCCTCGTGACGGGGATTGCGGTGAGATGAAGGCGCCACCCGGGTCGGGTACCGACCTCCCCGGCGCCTTGCAGGCGCAAGTGCTGCACGGTGTGCTGCCGTACCTGCAGAGCATCCACGGCAAGACCTTCGTGGTCGTCTGCGAAGGGGCGGTGCTCGAAGACCCGGCCTTGCGAAGCGGCCTGGGCCGCGACGTGGCGCTCCTGCATCTGGTCGGACTTCGTCTCGTTCTGCTCAACAGCGGTAGCTTCGCATCGATGAGCGCCTTGTCGCATGAGCATGAGGACTTGGTCGCCGTCGTCAACCAGCACGGCTGCCGCGCGATAGGCATCACAGGCAGCGACGGCGGTGCCGCCGGTCTCGCGGGCGGCTTGGTGCAGCGGCTGCATGCCAAGGGCTTCGTGCCCGTGATCATGCCCGTCCTTCTCGACGCACGCGGACAGCGCGAGCTCGCGGATGCAGATCGCCTCGCCGCCGACTTGGCGCGCGAGTTGCGGGCGGAGAAGCTGCTGTTCATCGGCGATGCCCCCGGCGCACTGAGCCGCGACGGTCGCCTGCTGGCCGACCTGACCGAGCGCCAGATCAAGGCGCGAGGTCGCGCGGGGACGATCGAAGGGGCGACGCTCGCGCGACTGCAGGCGGCGACCCACGCAGTGTCGGGCGGCGTCAACGCGGTGCACATCATCGACGGGCACCGACTGCACGCCTTGCTCCTTGAGCTGCTGGGCGGCGCGAGCGGCGGAACGACGGTGCTGCCGGACAAGGCGATGCATTTCATGGATGACAGCCGCCGCTACATGGGCTGACACACCCGCATGCCGCGCTTCCTTGATTCTTTCTTGATGCCGGCGCCCTGATTTTTATCAACATCTTGATGCCAGCCTTCCTAGGATCATGCATCGCCAAAGGAGGGCGTTTTCATGGACGTCGTATACGTCGCGCTAGGCATCGCGTTCTGGCTGCTGATGGCCGGGATGGCTGTGGGCTGCGCCAAGCTCGGAGGGCCGAAGCAATGACCTGGATGTATGTGCTCGGCAGCGTCGTGTCGGTGGGCCTGCTGGTCTACCTCGTGGCCGCGCTGCTTTTCCCAGAGAGGTTCTCATGAACGCCCATGCATGGCTCGTGCTTGCGGTGTACGGCGCGCTGCTGCTGGCGCTCGCGTACCCGTTCGCACGCTACATCGTCAAGGTGATGGAAGGTCGGCTCGCCTTCGCGGGCCGCATCGAGGGCGCGCTGTATCGGCTGTGCGGCGTCAAGGCCGATGCCGACATGGGCTGGTTGCAGTACGCGCTGGCAATCCTGCTGTTCAACGGCCTGGGCGTCGTTGCCGTGTATGCGCTGCAGCGGCTGCAGGTCTGGCTGCCGCTGAATCCGCAGGGCATGGCCAATGTGTCATCCGACTCGTCGTTCAACACCGCGGTGAGCTTCGTCACCAACACCAACTGGCAGGGCTACAGCGGTGAGCAGACGATGAGCTACCTGACCCAGATGCTGGGCCTGGCAGTGCAGAACTTCTTCTCCGCGGCCACCGGGATCGTCGTGGTCATTGCGCTCATCCGCGGCTTGGCGCGCCATTCGGCGCAGGGCATCGGCAACGCCTGGGTCGACCTCACCCGCGTGACGCTGTGGATCCTGCTGCCGATCTCGTTCGTCTATGCGCTGTTCCTCGTGCAGCAGGGCTCGATCCAGAACTTCGAAGCCTACAAGGAGGTGCAGACGCTCGAGGTCGTCAAGTACCAGGAGGCCAAGAACGGCCCCGACGGACAGCCCCTAAAGAACGAGAAGGGCGAGCCGGTGATGGAGGACAAGAGCACCGACAAGCAGACGATCGCCATGGGTCCAGTCGCCTCGCAGCTCGCCATCAAGATGCTCGGCACCAACGGCGGCGGCTTCTTCAACGCCAACGCCGCACACCCGTACGAGAACCCGACGGCGCTGGCCAATTTCGTGCAGATGCTGTCGATCTTCCTCATCCCGGGCGCGCTGTGCTTCGCGTTCGGGCTCATGGTGAGCGACAAGCGCCAGGGCTGGACCATCTTCGTCTCGATGGCGGTGCTGTTCGTGGCCGGGGCGATCGCCGCGATGAGCTTCGAGCAGCAGGGCAACCCGCAGCTCGCTGCGCTGGGTGTCGACCAGTCGGTGACCGCCACGCAGTCC
>DASRUW010000168.1:0-14517 GCA_035655255.1 Telluria sp.
GGGGACGGCCTTCTTCGGCTTGCGCACCGGCAGTTCCGCGGTGCGGCCGGTCGCCAGCGCCACGCAGCGCTGCGCCAGCGGGCAGCGCTCACAGGCGGGCGTGCCGCGCGTGCAGAGCGTCGCGCCCAGGTCCATCAAGCCCTGCGTGTAGCTTTCGATGCCATCTGCCGGCAGCAGCGCCTCGGCGCGCGCCCACAGGGCGTCCTCGACCTTCTTCTCGCCGGGATAGGCATCGATGCCGAACACGCGGGCAAAGACACGCTTGACGTTCCCGTCCAGGATCGCGGCGCGCGCGCCGTAGGAAAACGCGGCGATGGCGGCGGCGGTGGAGCGCCCGATGCCGGGCAGCTGCGCGAGCAGGGCCGGATCGGCCGGAAAGACGCCGCCGTATTCCTCGACCACCCGCTTGGCGCAGGCGTGCAGGTTGCGCGCCCGCGTGTAGTATCCGAGCCCGCTCCAATGCGCCATCACGTCTTCCGAGGGCGCGCGGGCCAGTTCGAACACGTCGGGAAAGCGCTCCAGGAAGCGGGCGTAGTAGCCGAGCACCGCGGCGACCTGGGTCTGCTGCAGCATGATCTCGGACAGCCACACGCGGTAGGCGTCGCGCGTGTTCTGCCACGGCAGCGTATGGCGCCCGTGGGCGCGCTGCCAGGCGATGACGGCGGCGGAAAACTCGGGATCGGCTTCGCCCGGGAAGGCGGTCACACGTTTCACGCAGCCGCTTCCAGCGCCACCAGCTCCGAGTTCATCGCGATCGTCACCGAGCCGGCCAGTTCGGACAGGCGGCCCTTCATGTTTTCCAGGTCGTTCTGGGTGGCTTCGAACGACTCGATCTTCTGTTCCAGGCTGTCGGTGGCGTCGTGGATGCGCTGGATCGACGCCAGGCGGTGCTTGAGCTGCTCCTTGTGCTGGCGGATCTGCGATTCGAGCGGCGCCATGATCACCTTGAGCCAGGCCTCGGCGTCGTGGTTCGCGGCGCGGAACAGCTTGCGCACGCGCGAGGCGATGGTGTCGAAGAAGCGGTCCATCAGCACCGTGCGGCTGGTCAGCAGCAGGGTGGTGGTGCTGAACTGCTTGTGGTAGAGGGCCTCGATCTGTTCCAGCTCGGCGCGGTACTTGGCCAGCGAGAACGACATCGGCAGCGCCAGCTGCAGGCCATGCTCGGCGGAGAACTTGCGGTACATCGACTCCATCATTTCCGCGATCTCCACCGTCTTCTTGTCGGAGATGGCGAGGTTGGCCTTCACGCGCGTGAAGAATTCGCGCACGGCTTCGCGCGTGCCGATCGACAGGCGGCTCTTTTCCATTTCTTCGCGTACGCCATCGATCTCCAGCTTGATCACGTCCATGCCGAGGGTGGAGTACAGCTCGGTGGACAGGCGCGTGAACACGGCGCGCGTGCCCTGCAGCTTGAACAGGCTGCCGTCGAATTCCTTCTTCTCGGCGTCCACGCGGCGCATCATGTGCGCGATCACGCTCTGGTTCTTGCCGCGCAGGCTCTTGAGCTCCTGCAGCTGCTCCACCACGTCGCGCATGCGCGCGGCCAGGGTGGCCTGCTGGGCGGCGGCGAGGATGGTCATGTCCTCGGCCAGCTGGCGCCGGATGATGTCCTTCTTGGCCGGAATCAGCTCGTTGAACAGGGCTGCCTCCAGCGCGGCGAGACGGCTCTTTTCCAGCAGCTGCAGGTCGCCGTTGATCTTGCCGACCAGGGCCTTCTGGGCCGACACCGGGAACACCTGCTGCGGCTTCAGCAGCAGGGTGTGGGCCACGCTCTCGCGCTGGCGCTCGATGTCGGCGTTGTTCTCGTCCTCGGTCTTGAGCTCGTCCCACATCGTGTCGATCTTGTTGAGCACGACGACGCGGCCCGGGCCGGCGCCGATGTGGGTGCGCCAGACTTCGATGTCGCTCTTGGTCACGCCCGTCTCGGCGGCCAGGATGAACAGCACGGCGTGCGCGTTCGGGATCAGGTTGAGGGTCAGTTCGGGCTCGGTGCCGATCGCGTTCAGGCCCGGCGTGTCGAGGATCACCAGGCCCTGCTTGAGCAGCGGATGCGGGAAGTTGATGATCGCATGGCGCCACAGCGACACCTCGACCTGTCCATTGGCGTCCAGCATGCCGCGCATGTCGGGATCGTCCTCGTCGAACAGGCCGTAGGACTTGGCTTCGTCCACGCTCACGTGCTTGGTCAGCGAGACCTGGCGGAAGGTCTCGTGCATGGCGTCGCCCGCGTTCAGGTCCAGCGGCAGGACGGTCCAGGCGTCCGGGGTGTCGCGGTAGTCGCTGGTGGACAGGTGGGAGGCGCGCGTCTCGATCGGCAGCAGGCGGATGCAGGGCGGGTAGGCCGGGTCGTACAGCAGCTCGGTCGGACACATCGTGGTGCGGCCGGCGGCCGAGGGCAGGATGCGCTGGCCATAGTCGGCGAAAAAGATCGCGTTGATCAGTTCCGATTTACCGCGCGAGAATTCGGCCACGAAGGCCACCGACAGCTTGTCGTCCGCCAGGCGGTTGAGGGCGCGCTGCAGGCGCTGGTCGCTGGCGCCGTCGGTCAGTTCGGCGGCGCCGACCCAGGCCTGGTAGCCGCCGAGCGCCGCGACGACGCTCTCGCGCCACGCGCTGTACTGTTGAAAATCCTGCACCATCTTGCTCACCTGGGCCCCCGGGCTGTCATTATTTTTGGCAATTTACGCAATAAAACGTGGAGCGCTGACCCTGGCGGATCTGGCGCACCGGCGTGCCGCACACGCGGCACGGGACATCAGTACGATCATAGACGAAATATTCCTGCTGGAAATAGCCAGATTGGCCATTCACGTAAAAATCGCGCAGCGTGGAACCGCCGCGAACGATTGCGGCTGTCAAAATGTCACGAATCGCGTCCGCCAGGCGGTCGTAGCGGGCCCGGCCGATGCGCCCGGCGGGCGTTTTCGGATTGATACCGGCGCGGAACAGACTTTCGCAGGCGTAAATGTTGCCGACCCCGACCACGATGTCGCCCGCGAGCAGCACCTGCTTCACGGACGCGCTGCGCCGGCGCGTGGCCTGGTACAGGAGCTGGCCGGAAAATCCGTCGCCCAGCGGCTCCACCCCCAGTCCGCGCAGCAGTTCGTGGCCGTACAGGTCGCCTTCCTCGTTGCCGTGCCAGAGCACGGCGCCGAAGCGGCGCGGGTCGCTCATGCGCATGGCCTGCACGCCGTCCGGTCCGCGCACCACCAGGTCGAAATGGTCGTGCTTGCGCACCTCGGCGCCGGGCGCGACGATGCGCAGCTGGCCCGACATGCCCAGGTGGACGATCAGGGTGCCGTGTTCGAAGCCGATCAGCAGGTATTTGCCGCGCCGGTCCGTGTGCGTGATGCGGCGCCCGGCCAGCAGGCGCGCCAGGCCGGGCGGGAAGGGCCAGCGCAGGCCGTCGCGCCGCATGGTGACGGCTTCGACGGTGCGCCCTTCGAGGTGCGGCGCCACGCCGCGCCGGGTGACTTCGACTTCTGGCAACTCGGGCATGGGATCGGTCTAAATAGCGGGGGCGGGCCGCACGCGGCCGCTGGTTGGGCGTAGAATCGGAAGCGTGTTTTACGTTTCGGAACTGCTTTGAAAACTGCTTTCGCCATTGTAACCCTGTCCGGCCTGTTGTCGGCCTGCGCCGTGGCGCCGCACAGCGCGTCCAGTGCGGCGGCCCCGGCCGCGCCTGCGATGGCGCGCAGCACGGACGCGCCCGCGCCGCAGGCGGCCCTGCCGTCGGTGCCGCTGACGAGCGAGCTGCTCTACAAGCTGCTCAAGGCCGAGCTGGATTTCCAGGCCGGCGAATGGCAGGGGCCTTACATCACGCTGCTGGGCGCGGCCCAGGAGACGCGCGACCCGCGCCTGGCCCAGCGCGCGGCCGAGATGGCGCTCGCGGCCAAGCAGGCAACGGAGGCAATGGCCGCGATCACGCTGTGGCGCGAGCTGGCGCCGGACTCGGAGGAGGCGGCCCAGTACTACCTCGGCTTTTCGATCATGGCGGGCGAATTCGACCGGGTCGAGCCGGTGCTGGCGGCGCGTCTGGCGGAAGCGCCGGCGGCCGCCCGCGGCGGCGCGCTGTTCCAGGTGCAGCAGCTGCTCGGCCGCGCGCGCGACAAGCACGGCGCCGCCGGCGTGATGCAGCGCCTGGCGGCCCCGTACCAGGATCTGTTCGAAGCCCACATCGTGCTGTCCCAGAGCGCGCATGCGCTGGGCGACACCGAGGAGGCACAAAAGGAAGCGCGCGCCGCCTTGGCCCAGAAGCCGGACGCGGAGCTGGCCGTGCTGGCCCTGGCCCAGGCGACCACGGGTGACGAAGCCGTGGCCAAGGTGCTGTCCGACTTCCTCGCCGCCAATCCCGGCGCGCGCGAGGTGCGCGCGGCCTACGCCCGCGTGCTCGTCAACCACAAGGATTTCCGCGAAGCGCGCGAGCAGTTCCAGCGCCTGCTCGAAGGCCAGCCGGACAACCTCGGTACCCTGTACGCACTCGGTATCCTGTCGCTGCAGCTGGACGAGCCGAAGGTGGCCGAACGCCACCTGACCCGCTTCATGGAGGTCTACGAAGCGCATCCGGACGACGAGCGCGATCCGTCCAAGGTCCTCATGATGCTGACCCAAATCGCCGAGGACCGCGGCGAGTACGCCGCCGCCCAGGCGTGGCTGGACAAGGTCGCCGCCGACAATCCGCAGGCGCAGTTCCAGGCACGCCTGAAGCAGGCCCAGTTGCAGGGCAAGCAGGGCAAGCTGTCCGCCGCCAAGGGCACGCTGGACGCCATCGACACCGAGGACCGCGACCAGCAAGCCCAGGTCGCCCTCACGCGCGGCCAGATCCTGCGCGACGCCGGCAAATACGACGCCGCCTACAAGGCGCTGGAGGCGGCCGCGCGCCGCTTCCCCGGCAACCCGGACGTGCTGTACGACTTCGCCCTCGCCGCCGAAAAGATCGGCAAGGTCGACGTGATGGAGGCCACGCTGCGCGAAGTGATCGCGCAGGCGCCCGAGAACCACCATGCCTACAACGCCCTCGGCTACTCGCTGGCCGAGCGCAATGTGCGCCTGGACGAGGCGCGTCAGCTGATCGACAAGGCGCTCAAGATGGCGCCGGACGATCCCTTCATCATGGACTCCATGGGCTGGGTCGAATACCGGCTCGGGAACCTGCGCCAGGCCGAGGAGATGCTGCGCCGGGCCTACGCGCTGCGCACCGATCCCGAGATCGGCGTGCATCTGGCCGAAGTGCTGTGGAAGGCCGGCAAGCGCGACGACGCGCAAAAGCTCCTGCGCGAGGCGCGCGCCAAGGATCCGAAGAACGACACCCTGCGTTCGACCCTGGCCCGCCTGAACCTCAAGCTGTGAGCCGCGCGCGTATTGGGCGATAATGCCGCCCATGCGAATGTCTTTCCCTGTCTTCGCGCTGTGCGCCGTCCTGCTGGGCGGCTGCGCCAGCGCCCCGCCGCCGGCGGCTCCCCTGTCCACCGCTCCCGTGGCCGCGTACCGCGACGAGATCGCGCTCGCGGGACGCCTGTCCGTCAACTACGAGAAGGAAGGCCAGCCCGCCGTCCTGACCGGAAAATTCGACTGGGTGCAGCAGGGCGGCCGCGTGGAGGTGAGCCTGGCCTCGCCCTTCGGCCAGACCATCGCGAAGATCACGGTCACGCCGCAGCAGGCCACCCTCACCCAGGGCAGCGAGCCGCCGCGCAGCGCGCCCGACATCGACAGCCTGACGGCGCAGACGCTCGGCTGGTCCCTGCCCGTGAGCGGACTGCGCGACTGGCTGCAAGGCTATGCCACCGCGCAGGACGGCGCGCGCTTCGCCGCCTCGCCGGCGCGCAGCACCGTCACCACGCGCGACGGCTGGCGCCTGCATTTCGTGACCTGGCAGGACCCGACCTCGGCCCAGGACCAGCCCCAACCCAAGCGCATCGACGCCGAGCGCGGCGTGCCGGGCAGCCCCGACGCGCTCGCGATCCGCATCGTGCTCGATCCTCAAGCATGACGCGCGCCCTGCACGGCTGCCCGGCGCCGGCCAAGCTGAATCTGTTCCTGCACGTGACCGGGCGCCGGCCGGACGGGTACCACCTGCTGCAATCGGTGTTCCAGCTGATCGGCCGCGCCGACATGCTGGATTTCGACTTGCGCGACGACGGCGCGATCCGGCGCGTCACCGACGTGCCGGGCGTGCCGGAGGACCAGGACCTGATCGTGCGCGCCCTGCGCCTGCTGGCGGCCGAGCACGAACGCCGCCATGCCGCGCCGCCACCGGGCATCGACGTGGCCGTCGTCAAGCGCCTGCCGATGGGCGGAGGCCTCGGTGGCGGCTCCTCCGACGCCGCCACCGCGCTGCTGGCGGCCAACCATCTGTGGCGCAGCGGCTTGACGCGTGCAGAGTTGATGGCGCTCGGCCTGCCGCTCGGTGCGGACATCCCGTTCTTCCTGTTCGGGCAGACCGCCTTCGCCGAAGGGGTGGGCGAGGCCTTGGCCGCGGTCGGCGTGCCCGACCCGTGGTACGTGGTGATCGAGCCCGGCGTGCAGGTGCCGACGGGCCCGATCTTCACGGCGCCCGATTTGACAAGAAACACGAAACCCGTCACAATAGCGGACTTTTCCGAGCACCTGCGGACTCGCGAGGGCCTGCAACAGTTCGGGAAAAACGACTTGCAGCCTGTCGCGTGCCGGTTGTATCCGCCGGTGGCAGAGGCGGTGCGCTGGCTGGCCAATTTCGGCGACGCGCGGATGACGGGCTCGGGGGCGTGCGTGTTTTGCGCGTTTTCCAGCGAGGCCGAAGCGGACGCCGTGCTGGCGCAAGCGCAGGGCCGCTGGAGCGCCTGGAAGGCGCCGGCGCTGGCGCGCCACCCGATGCTTACGCTCTTGCAGGGCGCGCAAGTTGTGGAATAAAATTTGGCTTGTTGCTGCGATGCGGTTATAATAGCGGGCTCAGCAGCAAGTAGTAGGTTGCGTAGGGGAATCGCCAAGCTGGTTAAGGCACCGGATTTTGATTCCGGCATACCAAGGTTCGAATCCTTGTTCCCCTGCCATTTCGTTTCCCGGGTTCGTCGATGCCGCCGGCATCCGGCCCGGCAGGCGCGGCGCGCAAGGCGCCTTTTTCCGTTTCACTCACTGCATCTCTCGGGACTCCCATGGCTTACGAAAACCTGATGGTTTTTACCGGCAACGCTAATCCGGCACTGGCAGAAGGAGTCGCCAAGAACCTCGGAATCCCGCTCGGCAAGGCAGTCGTCTCGAAATTCTCCGACGGCGAAGTCATGGTCGAGATCAACGAGAACGTGCGGGGCAAGGATGTCATCGTGCTGCAGTCGACCTGCGCGCCGACCAACGACAACCTGATGGAAATCATGCTGATGGTCGACGCGCTCAAGCGCGCTTCCGCCGGCCGCATCACCGCCGCGATTCCCTATTTCGGCTACGCCCGCCAGGACCGCCGCCCGCGCTCGGCGCGCGTCGCGATCTCGGCCAAGGTGGTGGCCAACATGCTGCAGCAAGCGGGCGTCGAGCGCGTCCTGATCATGGATCTGCACGCGGACCAGATCCAGGGCTTCTTCGATATCCCGGTCGATAACATCTACGCGTCGCCGATCCTGCTGGGCGATCTGCAAAAGCGCAATTACGACGACCTGCTGGTCGTGTCGCCGGACGTGGGCGGCGTGGTGCGCGCCCGCGCGCTGGCCAAGCGCCTGAACTGCGACCTGGCCATCATCGACAAGCGCCGTCCGAAGGCCAACGTGTCCGAGGTGATGAACATCATCGGCGAGGTCGAAGGCCGCAACTGCGTGATCATGGACGACATGGTCGACACCGCCGGCACCCTGGTCAAGGCCGCCGAAGTGCTCAAGGAGCGCGGCGCCAAGAAAGTCGTCGCGTACTGCACGCACCCGGTGCTGTCCGGTCCCGCGATCGACCGCATCACGCATTCCCCGCTGGACGAGCTGGTCGTGACGGACACGATTCCGCTGACCGCCGCCGGCGCCGCCTGTCCGAAGATCCGCCAGCTCACCTGCGCACCGCTGCTGGCCGAAACCTTCAAGCGCATCACCAAGGGCGACTCGGTGATCTCGCTGTTCGCGGACTGAAGATTTTTCTGAGCGCGCAAGCGTTCTTTTTCTGGGAGCCCTGGTCGCGGGGTTCCCGCCCACGCGGGCGCAAGCCTGCTATTTTTTGGAGTATCACATGAAAGTCGTCGCATTCAAACGCGAACTGCAGGGGTCCGGAGCGAGCCGCCGCCTGCGCAATTCGGGCCAAACCCCCGGCATCATCTACGGCGGCTCCACCGCCCCGGAAATGATCGCCGTCGATGGCAACGCATTGTTCCACGCGCTCAAGAAAGAAGCCTTCCACTCGTCCATCCTCGACCTCGAAGTCGACGGCAAGTCCCAGCAAGTGCTGCTGCGCGACTTCCAGATGCACGCATTCAAGCAAATGGTCCTGCACGTTGACTTCCAGCGCGTGGACGCCAACCAGAAGCTGCACAAGAAGGTCGCCCTGCACTTCGTGAACGCCGAGATCTCCCCGGCCGTGAAGCTGCACGCCGCCACCATCTCGCACGTGCTGAACGAACTGGACGTGTCCTGCCTGCCGGGCCAGCTGCCCGAGTTCATCGAAGTGGACCTGTCGAAGATCGACGCTGGCCAATCGATCCACGTGTCGCAGCTGAACCTGCCGGCCGGCGTGACCGCCGTGACCCACGGCCAGGACCTGACCGTCGCCACCGCATCGGTGCCGGCTGGCCAGGTGGCCGCGGAAGCCGCTGCCGAAGACGAAGCCAAGAAGAAGTAATTCCTGGCCTTCGGACGAAAAGCCCGCAGCGTGCTGCGGGCTTTTTTGCTATCAGCCGTCATTCCCGCGGAAGCGGGAACCCCTGGTAGGAGCTGCGTCGTATTGCGTCTTACCAGAGGTCCCCGCCTGCGCGGGGATGACACTTCGTTTGGGATTTTGCATGGCCATCCGCCTGATCGTCGGCCTGGGTAACCCCGGCCCCGAGTACGAACAAACCCGTCACAACGCCGGCTTCTGGCTGGTCGATAACCTGGCCAATTCGCTGCCCGGCTGCCGCCTGCAGCGCGAGGCGCGCTTCAACGCGTTCGCGGCCAAGGCCCGCATCGCGGGCAGCGAAGTCTGGCTGCTCGAACCCCAGACCTACATGAACCGCTCCGGCCAGTCGGTCGGCGCGCTGGCGCGCTTCTTCAAGATCGCGCCCGACGAGATCCTGGTGGCGCACGACGAACTCGATCTGCCACCGGGGGCCGTCAAGATGAAGAAGGGCGGCTCGGCCGCCGGCCACAACGGCCTGAAGGACATCAGCGCCGCCCTCGGCACCCAGGACTACTGGCGCCTGCGCATCGGCATCGGCCATCCGCGCACGCTGAACCTGCAGCAGGCCGTGGCCGACTTCGTACTGCACCGGCCGCGCCGCGAGGAGCAGGTCCTGATCGAGGAATGCATCGAAAAAGCCCTGCGCATCATTCCGCTGACGGTGGAAGGGAAGATGGACGTGGCCACCATGCAGTTGCATTCGGCCTGATTCTGCTCAGCCCTGCAGGATGACCTGGCTTTTCAGGTCGCGAATCATGCGGTCCACCAGCGGCCGCAGACGCCGGAACTCCTGCGGCGTGCACACCAGCCCCGCATGGCGGAACGCGATCTGCCGTTTCACCACCACCGCGTTGCCCTCCTTGCGCGTCGAGGACCGGTAGCGCAGGTTCGCGTCCTGCACCCGCAGCGGCGGCGGCAGCGCCAGCACGCGCACGCCGCGCGGCAGCTCGAAGCGGGTTTCGTCCTCGGCCTCCAGCGGCGGGCAGACGAAGTCCTGGCGCCTTTCCTTTTCCTGCGCGAGCGACATCACCGCCTCGCCCAATCCGCCCCAGAAGTTGAACGAACTGGCAATGCCCACCGGCCCCGGAAGATAGGCGAAGTTCTCGCTCTCGCCCGTGAAGCGCAGCGTGTAGCGGCTGCCGCCGCCGTCCACCGCGCCGACGTCGACGCTGCCCACCCCTTTCTGGCCCAGCCCCTGCAGCATGCGCTCGACGAAGAGTTCGCGTTCCGACGGGCGGCTCGCGCGCACGGCACTGCGGTAGGCTTCTGCGATCGCGCCTTCCGAGGTCTTGGTGACCGAGAAGCGGCTCCTGCCATCGCGCTCGATGCCGAAGCGCGCCAGCGTGCGGGTGCGTTCCGGCTGCGCGTAGGGTGTGCTTGCCAGCTGGCCGCTGCGCGTGAGCAGGACCGGCTTGCCGCGCACGGCTGCCGGCAGGAAGCCGGCAGCGATGCTGTCGGCGGTCGGGTCCAGGTACAGGTTCAGCGCGGGCACGTAGGTGATCACGTGGTTGAACACTCCGAGCGTGGGTGCGCTGGGCAGCTTGTAGGCGTTGCCGCTGTTGACGAGGGCCGGCGTGGCGTCGATGCCGGCCGCGGCCAGCAAGGCCACCAGCAGGCTCGCATGGTCCTTGCAGTCGCCGTAGCGGTTGCGCAGCACGGTCGCCGCATCATGCGGAACCACCCCGCCTGCGCCCACGTACACGGCCACGTAGCGGATGTTCTTGCGCACCCATTCCGACAGCGCCAGGGCCTTGGAGCGCGGCTCGTCGAGCTTGGTGGTGAGTGCGCGCGCCAACGCGGCGATCGCTTCGTCCGGCACGGCCGCGGCGCGCGCGCGCGCATCGTAGGCTTTGGCAAAATCGGCATAGCTGCCGAAGGTGGACACGGCGAGACGCTTGCCGTAATCGAGGTAGCTCACGGACTGCGCTTCGATGCGCTGGTTCGGGCCCGGCACGTAATGCCAATGGTAGCGGCGCCGGCCCGGAGGGCTCTGATCCGGCACCTCCTCGAAGCCCACCGCGTCCGCGTGCAGCGGCAGGGAAGCCGGCATGTCGTAGATCAGATGGAAGTCCGGGTTCGCGTAGAAGGCCGACGCCGACAAGTCCTCGAACTGGCCGGGAAACAGGGCACTGCGTCGGCGCAGGACGTAATGCACTTCCATCCGGTCGCCCACTTCCACATCCGGGAACACCACCACCTTGACGCGCGTGTCCTGGAACATGGGCGCGTCCGCGGAGGCGGCCTCCTGCTGGTCACGGATGTGTTCGGGCTGCACCGGCACCACGCGGCCGTCCTGCTTGTGCGTGGCCGCGCGCACTTCCAATACTTCGTCGAGGGTGCTGTTGTAGGTGATGGTGTACTGGGCGTGCTCCTGCACCGCGCGCGGTTCGCGGATGGTGCGCGCGTTGTCGATGGTGAGGATGTAAGCGCCATCCGGCTCGACCACGAAATGCTGGACGTAGCGATTCACGACCAGGGATGGATCGGTGCCCGTGTCCTGCGCCGACGCGCACACCGACCCGAGCGCCAGCAGGCACCCGCACAGGAAGCTTCGCATTGCACTCTCCAATCGCAAGCGGAGCGCCCATCCTACGCAGGCCAGCGCCCGGCAAATTGCGCACACGCAACTTGGGCGCTGGACGGCCCGTGCGTGGGCGCGCCATAATCTTGTCATGAATGTACTAAATTTCCATGCCGGACCGCGCGCGCTCGCGCACCTGCGCCAGCACGGCCTGCGCGCGCGGGACGTGGCCGTCGTGCCCGCCGCCGCGGGCGGACCGAAGGGCTTGATCTTCCAGGCGCTCGATCAATGGCTGTTCGGGGAATGGCTGCCGGCCGCGCCGCGCGAGCGCACCCTGATCGGCGCGTCGATCGGCGCCTGGCGCATGGCGGCGGCCTGCCAGCGCGATCCCGCCGCCGCCTTCAAGCGACTGGGCGACCTGTACTGCGGCCAGCGCTACACGGCCAAGCCATCCACGAGTGAGATCGATCAGGTGTGCCGCAAGCTGCTGGCCGATTTCGTCACCGGCCACGAAGAGGACATCGTGGCGCATCCGCAGTACCGCATGCACCTGCTGACCAACCGCGGACGCGGCGCGCTGGCCGCGCCGGGCAAGCGCAGCGCGGAACTGCGCGGGTTCGCCGCCGCCGCCCTGCGCAACCTGGCCGCGCGCGAGCGTCTGGCGCCGCTGCTGGAGCGGGTGGTGGTGGGCGACGCGCGTGACGCCAACGACTGGCTGCGCGAACCCTGGGACAGCTTCACCACCCACTTCGTCAAGCTCACGCCGCGCAACCTGGCGGAAGCCCTGCTGGCATCCGGCACGTTGCCCCTGATCATGCCGCCAGTGCGCGGCTTCGACCACGCGCCGCACGGGCACTACTGGGACGGCGGCATCCTCGACTACCACCTCGCCTTGCCCTACGCGCGCCTGGGAGAGGGCGAACTGGTGTTCTATCCGCACTTCACGCCCGAGATCGTGCCGGGCTGGCTGGACAAGGCCCTGCCGTGGCGGCGCGCGCACAAGGGACGCGAGCGCGCCTGGCTGGACAATGTCCTGATCGTCACGCCTTCGCGCGAGTTCCTGCGCACCCTCCCGCGCGGCAAGCTGCCGGACCGGAAGGACTTCCAGCACTACGGCACCGACCACGACGCCCGGATCCGCCACTGGCAGCAGGCGATCTCCCAGGCCCAGGCGCTGCGCGACGACCTGGCCGCCTTCGCCGCCAAGCCAGATCTGGCGCGGGTCGCGGCCATCGGCTAGGGTACAATAATGGGTTTTCGGCGGAGCGCCGCCAGTCCAGAATAGCGAAGGTCTTCCATGAGTCTCAAATGCGGCATCGTCGGCCTGCCCAATGTCGGCAAGTCCACCCTCTTCAACGCCCTGACCAAGGCCGGCATCCCGGCCGAGAACTACCCGTTCTGCACCATCGAGCCGAACGTCGGCGTGGTCGAGGTGCCGGACCCGCGCCTGAAGCAGCTGTCCGAGATCGTCAAGCCTGAGCGCGTGGTCAATGCGATCGTCGAATTCGTCGACATCGCCGGCCTGGTGGCGGGCGCCTCGCAAGGCGAGGGCCTGGGCAACCAGTTCCTGGCCCACATCCGCGAGACGGACGCCATCGTCAACGTGGTGCGCTGTTTCGAGAACGAGAACGTGATCCACGTGGCCGGCAAGGTCAGCCCGCTGGACGACATCGCCGTGATCCAGACCGAGCTGGCCCTGGCCGACATGACCACGGTCGAAAAGACCATCCACCGCGAGCAGAAGAAGGCGCGCTCGGGCGACAAGGACGCGGCCAAGCTGGTCGCCCTGCTGGAGCGCCTGATGCCGGCCCTGAACGACGCCAAGCCGGTGCGCGCGCTGGGTCTTACGCCGGAGGAGATGGTCCTCATCAAGCCGCTGTGCCTGATCACGGCCAAGCCGGCCATGTACGTGGCCAACGTGTCCGACGACGGCTTCACCAACAATCCGCTGCTGGACCAGCTGACCGCCTACGCCAAGGAGCAGAACGCGCCCATCGTCGCCATCTGCGCCGCCATCGAGGCGGAGATCGCCGACCTGGAAGAGGAAGACAAGACCGCCTTCCTGGCCGACATGGGCATGGACGAACCGGGCCTGGATCGCCTGATCCGCGCCGGCTACAAGCTGCTCGGCCTGCAGACCTACTTCACGGCCGGCGTGAAGGAAGTGCGCGCCTGGACCATCCACGCCGGCGACACCGCGCCGCAGGCGGCGGGCGTGATCCACACCGACTTCGAACGCGGCTTCATCCGCGCCCAGACCATCTCCTTCGACGACTTCATCGCCTACAAGGGCGAAGCCGGCGCCAAGGAAGCGGGCAAGATGCGCGCCGAAGGCAAGGAATACGTCGTCAAGGACGGCGACGTGCTGAACTTCCTGTTCAACGTCTAAACTCCGCTGGCACGCTCCTGCTCGGAGCGGAAGGCAAGTACGTGCCGTTCGAGGCGCGCGCGGTCGCAGTGGCGGCAGATGACGCGCGCGCCTTTGCCCTTCCCGGTCAACATGACCATCGATTTCTGCGCGCACTGCTTGCAGGCGCCGTAGCCGTGCACCGACATGTCGAGGTAGGGGGCGAACCAGCGGCACGCGGTGCGCGGCAGCTGCGCCGACAACCACGCGTATTCCTCCATCGGCAAGCCCCCGCCCAGGCCCAGGATGCGCAGTTGCTTCAATGCCGCGAGCGGCCGCAGCGAGGTCACGAAGGCCGTATCGAGTTCCAATACGCGCAGCCAGGTCATGGCCGCAAACGGCGTGAGCGAACCGGTGTCCTGGCGGCTCCACATGCTGCCCGTGACGGACAGCGACTCCAGCCCTGTCAGCGCGGTCAGCGGCGTGAAGTCCTCGACCAGTTTGAAGTTCTCGATATCGAGAAGGCGCAGTTCTCCGAGCGCCGCCAGCGGGGCGATCGATTCGATCCGGGTTGAACTGCCGATGTGGAGGTAACGCAGGCGGCGCAGCGCGCAAATGGCGTCGAGGCGCTGGATGCCGCTCCATTTGATCTGCAATGCCTCCAGTTGCGGCATCCGGCAGGCCGCCTCGAACAGCGCCTGCGGCACGCGCGACCACAGGCTCAGCCAGCGCACTTCGCGCAATTCCGGAAGCAGGGCGCTCCACGCCTTGATCAGGCGCTTCTTCTCGGCGTCTTCCACGGCGCCCAGATCCCAGCTGAGCATCAGCC
>DASRUW010000169.1:0-6666 GCA_035655255.1 Telluria sp.
AATTCCCCCCGTTATTACGATCTTGACACGTCACATTCGGAGAGTATTTTCCACGTGAAAATCTCACGCTTCACCATTTCCCCCAAGTTATAAAACTTAATCTTGATCAATCTTGAACGGGGCAATATGCTAGCCCCGTACGACACATTTTTCACCTTGTTGTATTACCAAAAAGAAACCGGCTGCAGCCGGCCACACCACCAAAACACAGGGAGCGGCACATGCCTTTTCGAGTTTCCGACATCCAATCTGCCGGCGCATCGACGCGTCTCGGCCTGCTCGCGTCCTGCGCCGTGCTGCTGCTGAGCGGGTGCGCGACCACCAAAGTCGAACCGCTGAGCGCGACCGAATTGGCCACCGTCAGCGCCGCCGACCGGGCGCGCGCGCAACAGGATGTCGAGCCCATCGACAACACGCTGACCCTGCCGGAAGCGATCGCCCGGGCCATCAAGTACAACCTCGGCCGCCGCACGCGGCAGATGGAAGAAGCCCTCGCGGAAGGACAGTTGGAGGTGGGGAACTACGACATGCTGCCGAAACTGATCGCCTCGGCCGGCTATCGCGACCGTAACAAGGACCTGATCTCGCGCAGCACCGATTCGGTCACGGGTGCGCCTTCCCTCGCCCATCCCTTCATCTCCAGCGACCGGGCTGCCACCACCACCAGTCTCAACTTTACCTGGAGCCTGCTCGACTTCGGCCAGAGCTACTACGCCTCCAAGCAGAACGGCGACCGCGTGCTGATCGCCGCCGAGCACCGCCGCAAGGCCCTGCACAACCTGATCCAGGATGTGGAAACGGCCTTCTGGCGTGCCGCCAGCGCACAGAAGCTGCGCGCGCAGGTCAAGACCACCGTGGCCGCCGCCAAGGACGCCCTGGCCGAGGCGCGCGCTGCCAGCAAGGAGGGCGTGCGCAACCCGCTCGACGCCCTGCGCTACCAGCGCCAGGTCCTCGAGAACCTGCGCCTGCTCGAATCGATCGAGCAGGAGCTCTCGACCGCACGCATCGAGCTGGCGTCCCTGATCAACGCGCCGCTCGGCGGCGAGATCACCGTGGCCGAACCGGCCGAGACCGTCGCCGACACGTGGCAGAACGTCCCCGTCGAGAAGATGGAAGAGATGGTCATCGCCAACAACGCCGAGCTGCGCGAGTCCTTCTACAACGCCCGCGTGGCCCGGCTCGAGACCCGGCGCGCGATGCTCAAGCTGTTCCCCGGCCTGTCGTTCAACTACGGGGCCAACGGCAGCGACGACAGCTATCTCATCCACCAGCACTGGACCGAAGCCGGCGCGCAGATCTCGTTCAACCTGCTGGGCGCCCTCTCCGCGCCGGCGCAGATGCGCCTGGCCGATGCCGGCGTGGCCGTGGCCGACCAGCGCCGCATGATGACCCAGATGATCGTGCTGACCCAGATGCATCTGGCGCGCCTGCAATACCACAACGCCAAGGAGCAGCTGGAACGCGCCGACAGCATCTGGCAGGTCGACCGCGACATCGCGGCCCAGGTGGCCAATCGCGCCGAAGCCCAGACCCAGAGCAAACTGGACCTGGTCGCCAACCAGGCCGCGGCCATCCTGAGCGAACTGCGGCGCTATCAGGCGCTGGCCCAGTTCCAGGCCGCCGCCAGCCGCCTCCAGGCCACGCTGGGGCTGGAGCCCGCCCTCGCCGACGCGGGCAGGACGCCGCTGCCGGAATTGACCCGCACCATCGAAACCACGCTCCGGCAATGGCAGTCCGGACAGCCTCAGGCGGTGCGCAATGGCGGTTAAGTTGTCGGCATGGCTGGTGCGCGGCCTGGCCTGTGCGCCGCTGCTCGCCGGGTTCACCGTCCACGCCGCCAAGCCGCCCGCGGGCGCCGCGTCCAAGCCGGGCGCCGTGCCCGAGCAGCGCGAGATCCGCGCCCAGCTGACGCCGCGCCGTTACACCACGCTGGCGGCGGAGATCGGCGCGCGCATCAACCGGATCACGGTGGCCGACGGCAGCCGCTTCACGGCCGGCGCCACCCTGATCGCGTTCGACTGTTCCGTGCAACAAGGCCAGCTGGCGCATGCGAAGGCCGCCCTGACGGCCACGGAGACGACCCGCAACGCCAACCGCCGCCTGTTCGATCTGCACTCCATCAGCCAGGTCGAGCTCGACCTGTCCGAAGCGGAAGTGGCCAAGGCCAAGGCCGACCTCGTGACGAACACGGCGGTCGTGTCCAAATGCGTCATCGCGGCCCCGTTCAGCGGCCGGGTGGCGGAGCAGAAGGTGCGCGAACAGCAATATGTCCAGCCGGGCCAGGCCATGCTGGAAATTCTCGACGACTCCTCCCTGGAGCTGGAATTCATCGTGCCCAGCAACTGGCTCACCTGGGTCAAGCCGGGCAAGGCCTTCCAGGTCGCCATCGACGAGACCGGGAAAAAATATCCGGCCAAGGTCCAGCGCGTCGGCGCGCGGGTCGACCCGGTCAGCCAGTCGGTCAAGCTGTCGGCCGTGATCGACGGGCGCTTCCCCGAGTTAATTGCCGGCATGAGCGGCACCGTGCTCATCGAGCCGGGCCGCTGATACCGGCAACGTAGTAGCAGCACCGTTCCTGCAGTAACCATAACAACCTTAATAACCAGGACAATCCATGAAAACTCGCACTACCCGTTCCCGACTTCCTTTAGCCGCCCTCGCGTTCGCCGGCGCCCTGGGCTGGAGCACCAGCGCCCTGGCCTGCCCGGCCGAGCCGTACATTTCCGCCGTTTGCATCATGGGCACGACCTGGGCGCCGGTCGGCTATGTGCCGGCGGACGGCCGCCAGCTCGCCGTGTCCGGCAACCAGGCGCTGTTCGCACTGATCGGCATCACCTACGGCGGCAACGGTACGGCCAACTTCAACGTTCCCGACCTGCGCGGCCGCACCGTGATCGGCGCCGGTCAGGGCCCTGACGGGACCGTCTACCAGGTCGGCCAGAAAGGCGGCCAGACCACGGTGACCCTGACCACCGCGAACGTTCCGCTGCCGCCCCACGTGCACGGTGTCGGCACGCTCGCGGCCGCGGCCACCATCGGCAACCTGAGCGCGACCACCACGCTGACCGGCCTGAGCGCGACCACGACCATGAGCGGCGTGACGGCGACGGCGGCGGGCTCCGGCCTGACCCTGAACGGGACGACCGCCGCCGCGTCCACCGGCGCCCCGGGCGGCAACGCGCTCGGCAATACCGGCCTGAGCAAGGTCTACACCAATGCCACGCCGAGCGTGGCGATGGCCACGGGTTCCATCGGCGGCAGCGCCGCGGTGACCTTCACGGGGAATCCGACGACGACGATCTCCGGCACGCCCACGACCACGCTGTCCGGCGCCCCGGCTGTGACCCTGAGCGGCGCGACCGCGGCGAGCGGTCCGACCGCAGCGGCGCCGGTCCAGACCATGATGCCCTACCTGTCCATGAATTACGTGATCGCGACCCAAGGCATCTGGCCCCCGCGTCCCTGATCCGTTGCCGCGCCTGGCCTTCCGCTCGAAGGCCAGGCGCCGAAAGACCCGTTTGATGAAACGCATTCTTTTCCCGCTGATGCTGCTGGCCCTTGGACCGCACACCGCTGCCCGCGCCGAGCCCAATGCCATCATGCAGGACCTCAAGCCGGCCCAGGCAGCGCTTGCCGCCGCGGACTACCCGCGCGCATTCGCGCTGTTCCGCCACGAGGCGGACCGCAATCCGCTCGCGCAATTCACGCTCGCCTTGTTCTACCAGAACGGATGGGGACGCAGCCGCGACCCGGCGGCCGCCTGCGGGTGGTTCGAGAAAGCGGCGCAGCAGGGCGTTCCGGCCGGGGAGCACTTCTGGGGCGATTGCCTCGCACAGGGAATCGGGCGCACGGCCGATATCACCTCCGCCCTCGCCTGGTACGACAAGGCTGCCGCCGACGGACACCTGTTTTCCCAATGCGCCGCCGCCGACTACTACATCCAGGGCAAGGGGGTCGCCAAGGACGTGGCGCGCGGCCTGGGCATGTGCACGCGCGTGGCCCAGGCCAACTCGGCTCCCGCCATGCTCAAGCTCGCACACTATTACCGTGACGGCCGCGACGTCCCTCAGGATCTCGCGCTCGCCCGCCGCTGGTTACAGGGCGCCGCCGAACTTGGCAACCTGGAGGCCCAGTGCGACCTGGGCGTGATGCTGTCCCAAGGCGAAGGCGGCGATCCCGATTTGAACAAGGCCCTGTTCTGGCTCGAGACCGCCGCCAGCGCGGGCTACGCCCCGGCCTATCTGCCCACCGCGATCCTCTACGCCAACGCCCCGGTCCAGAAGGACACCGGCGCACTGGCGCCCGAGCATCTGGCCAAGATCTACCTGTGGGCGTCCGCCGCGAAAGCACGCGGCGAACGGCCCGAGGTGCGCGCGCGGGCCGCCGCGATCGAAAGCCAGGTGCTGGCCGTGATGCCGGCCTCCTGGCGTCCCGATCTCGATCGCAAGGTCGCCGCCCACCTGACGCAGTACCCGAAACCATAGCCACCCCAGACAATCCTGTCCGCGACCGCACCCACTGGAGCGCATCATGAAAGAATCCAAACTGCCGATCAGCTTGATCCGAAAAATGAGCGCCCGCGATGTGGCGACGGCAGCCTCGGCGCAGCGGCCCTTGCGGCGCGCCTCGCGGCGCATGTCGCTGGAACAGCGCTTCATGTTCGATGCGGCGGCGGTGGCCACGGCGGCCGATGCGGCTCACGCCAAGCCCGATGCCGCCGGCCTGGCCTTGATCCCCGACGTCCCCGCTCCGGCCCAGGTGCGCGAGGCCGATCCGGCGCGCACGGACGGCAAACGGGAAGTGGTCTTCATCGATACCTCGATCACCGGCTACCAGGCGCTGGAAGCCGGCATCCCGCAGGGCATGGCCATCGTCGAAATCGACGCCGGCCGCGACGGCCTGGCGCAGATGGCGCAATGGGCGGCGACCCACACCGGCTACGACGCCATCCACGTCCTGAGTCACGCGGCCGAGGGCCAGCTGCAACTCGGCTCGTCCATCGTCACCGACCTCTCCCTGTCGAACGTGGGCGTGCAAGCCGAACTGGCGCAGATCGGCCATGCCCTCAACGCCGGCGGCGACCTGCTGCTGTACGGATGCGACCTGGCGCACGGCGCGGCCGGCGAGCAGTTCGTGCGCGACCTGTCGCGGGCCACTGGAGCCGACGTGGCGGCATCGGTGGACGCCACCGGCGCGGCGCTCAAGGGCGCCAACTGGACACTCGAAAGACAGGTCGGCCACATCGATGCGGCGACGTTCTCCGTGAACGGTTTCCAGGAAACGCTGGGCAATGTCACGACGGGCAACGACCCCGGCGCTGCCTGCAGCGACACCAACTCGAACACGGTGGCCGACATCGCCCAGTCGTTTACCGCGACCAAGACCGGTCTGCTCAGCTCGATCCTGTTCTATGGCTCGACCTCGTCCGACTCGACGCTCAAGATCTACGCCGGCGCCGGCACCGGCGGCACCGTGCTCGCGACGGAAACCATCTCGGCGTTCAACCCGAACTCGACCGCTGACACGGGCAACCAGCGCTACATCGGCTCGACCATCACCTTGTCGTCCACGGTGAGCATCACCAGCGGCAGTGTCTACACCTTCCAGATCACCAATGCGAGCGGAGTCTCGTTCACGTATACCACCGCAACGAACTACAGCGGCGGCAGCATGTACGACTCCGGCACCGACCCGGGCGCGGCCTACGACGTCGAATTCAGCGTGACGCAGGGGGATGCGCCGAATTCGGCCCCGACCAACTCCGTGGCCCCGGCCATCAGCGGTACCCAGACGGTCGGCAACGGTCTTTCCGCCACGACGGGCACCTGGAGCGACGCGGACGCCGACTCCCTGAGCTACACCTACCAGTGGTACCGCGCCGACGACAGCAGCGGCACCAACGCGGCCGCGATCGGCGGCGCCACCGGCAGCATCTATACGCTCACCACCTCGGACGCGCACAAGTACGTGCGGGTCGTCGTGACCGCCAACGACGGCAACAGCCACACGCCGACCGCGAACTCCTCCTGGACCGCGGTCAGCAACTCCGCACCGTCCAACAGTGTCGTCCCCGCCATCAGCGGCACGGCTGCGGCCGGCAACGCGCTGAGCGCCACCACCGGCACCTGGAGCGACGCCGACGGCGACACGGTGAGCTACAGCTACCAGTGGTACCGCGCCGACGACGGCAGCGGCACCAACGCCGCCGCGATCAGCGCCGCGACCGCCAGCAGCTACACCTTGACCTCGTCGGACGCGAGCAAGTACGTGCGGGTCGTGGTCACGGCGAACGACAGCCACGGCAGCTCGACCCAGACGGCATCCTCGGCATGGGATGCGGTGGCGGCCTTGCCGAGCGTCAGCTCCGTGGTGCGCACGGGCGGCGCCTCGTCCACCGTCGATACCAGCACCAGCTCGATCCAGTACACCGTCACCTTCAGCGAGTCGGTGAGCGGGGTCGATGCGACCGACTTCGCGCTCACCGCCACCGGCACCGCGGCGGGCAGCATCGCCAGCGTGTCGGGTAGCGGCGCCACCTACACCGTGACGGTGGACACGCTCAGCGGCGACGGCACCCTGCGCCTGGACCTGAACAGCAGCGGCACCGGCATCCAGAACGGCAGCAGCATAGCCATCGCGGGCGGCTACACGTCGGGGTCGACCTAT
>DASRUW010000170.1:0-3505 GCA_035655255.1 Telluria sp.
AGCGGAGGCTCTCGCGCTGAACCCGGACGGCATCTTCCTGTCCAACGGGCCCGGCGATCCGGAGCCTTGCGATTACGCAATCGCGGCGACTCGCGAGTTGATCGAACGCGGCATTCCGACCTTCGGCATCTGCCTCGGCCACCAGCTGATGGGCCTTGCCTCCGGCGCCAAGACCATGAAGATGAAGTTCGGCCACCACGGCGCGAACCATCCGGTCCAGGACCTCGACACCGGCAAGGTGATGATCACCTCCCAGAACCACGGCTTCGCCGTCGACCCGGCCACGCTGCCGTCCAACTGCCGCGTGACCCACGTGTCGCTGTTCGACGGCTCGCTGCAGGGCTTCGCCCGCACCGACAAGCCGGCCTTCTGCTTCCAGGGCCACCCGGAAGCCTCGCCCGGCCCGATGGACGTCGCCTACCTGTTTGACCGCTTCATCGGCCTGATGCAAGCAGCGGAGAAAAAGTAAATGCCAAAACGTAGTGATATCAAAAGCATCCTGATCATTGGCGCCGGCCCGATCATCATCGGCCAGGCCTGCGAATTCGACTACTCCGGCGCCCAGGCCTGCAAGGCGCTGCGCGAAGAAGGCTACAAGGTCATCCTGGTCAACTCGAATCCGGCCACCATCATGACCGACCCGGAGATGGCCGACGTCACCTACATCGAGCCGATCACCTGGAAGGCGGTCGAACGCATCATCGACAAGGAGCGCCCGGACGCGATCCTGCCGACCATGGGCGGCCAGACGGCGCTCAACTGCGCGCTCGACCTGCACCGCCACGGCGTGCTGGACAAGTACAAGGTCGAACTGATCGGCGCGACGCCGGAAGCGATCGACAAGGCCGAGGACCGTTCGAAATTCAAGGCCGCGATGGACAAGATCGGCCTCGGCTCGGCGCGCTCCGGCGTGGCGCACACGATGGAGGAGTCCTGGGCCGTGCAGAAGGGCCTGGGCTTCCCGGTCATCATCCGCCCGTCCTTCACCATGGGCGGCACCGGCGGCGGCATCGCCTACAACGAAGAGGAATTCGAGACCATCTGCAAGCGCGGCCTGGAAGCCTCGCCGACCTCCGAGCTCCTGATCGAAGAGTCGCTGCTGGGCTGGAAAGAGTACGAGATGGAAGTGGTGCGCGACAAGGCGGACAACTGCATCATCGTGTGCTCGATCGAGAACCTGGACCCGATGGGCGTGCACACCGGCGACTCGATCACCGTCGCTCCGGCGCAGACGCTGACGGACAAGGAATACCAGATCATGCGTAACGCCTCGCTGGCGGTGCTGCGCGAGATCGGCGTGGACACGGGCGGCTCGAACGTGCAGTTCTCGATCAACCCGGCCGACGGCCGCATGATCGTCATCGAGATGAACCCGCGCGTGTCGCGTTCCTCGGCCCTGGCTTCGAAGGCGACCGGCTTCCCGATCGCGAAAGTGGCCGCCAAGCTGGCGGTCGGCTTCACGCTCGACGAGCTGCGCAACGAGATCACCGGCGGCCAGACCCCGGCCTCGTTCGAGCCCTCGATCGACTACGTGGTGACCAAGGTGCCGCGCTTCGCGTTCGAGAAGTTCCCGGCCGCGGACAAGCACCTGACCACGCAGATGAAATCCGTGGGCGAGGTGATGGCGATCGGCCGCACCTTCCAGGAGTCGTTCCAGAAGGCCCTGCGCGGCCTGGAAGTGGGCGTCGACGGCCTGAACGAGAAGACCAAGGACCGCGAGACGCTGGAAGAAGAGCTGGGCGAACCCGGCCCCGAGCGCATCTGGTACGTGGGCGACGCCTTCGCCCAGGGCTTCACGCTGGACGAGGTCCATGCGCTGACCAAGATCGACCCGTGGTTCCTCATCCAGATCAAGGAGATCGTGGACCTGGAGCTGTGGCTCGACACCCAGAAGCTGGAAAACCTGGACAAGAACACCCTGTACCGCCTGAAGCAGAAGGGCTTCTCGGACCGCCGCCTGGCCCTCCTGCTGCAGACCACGCAGGACGCGGTGCGCAAGCAGCGCCACGCGCTCGGCATCCGCCCGGTGTACAAGCGGGTCGACACTTGCGCCGCCGAATTCGCCACCAACACGGCCTACATGTACTCGACCTACGACGAGGAATGCGAGGCCGCGCCGACCGACAAGAAGAAGATCATGGTGCTGGGCGGCGGTCCGAACCGCATCGGCCAGGGCATCGAGTTCGACTACTGCTGCGTGCACGCGGCGCTGGCGATGCGCGAGGACGGCTACGAGACCATCATGGTCAACTGCAATCCGGAGACCGTCTCCACCGACTACGACACCTCCGACCGCCTGTACTTCGAGTCGCTGACGCTGGAAGACGTGCTCGAGATCGTGGAACTGGAAAAGCCGGTCGGCGTGATCGTGCAGTACGGCGGCCAGACCCCGCTCAAGCTGGCGCTGGACCTGGAACGCAACGGCGTGCCCATCATCGGCACCACGCCCGACATGATCGACGCGGCCGAAGACCGCGAGCGCTTCCAGAAGCTGCTGCACGACCTGGAACTGCGTCAGCCGCCCAACCGCACCGCCCGCACCGAGGCCGACGCCCTGGCCCTGGCGCAGGAGATCGGCTACCCGCTGGTGGTGCGCCCGTCCTACGTGCTGGGCGGCCGCGCGATGGAAATCGTGCGCGAGGAAGCCGACCTGCGGCGCTACATGACTGAGGCGGTGAAAGTGTCGAACAAGTCGCCCGTGCTGCTCGACCGCTTTCTCAATGACGCCATCGAAGTCGATGTGGATGCACTGTCAGACGGCGAGCAGGTGGTAATCGGCGGCATCATGCAGCACATCGAGCAGGCCGGCGTGCATTCCGGCGACTCGGCGTGCTCGCTGCCACCCTACAGCCTGTCGCAGGATGTGCAGGACGAGCTGCGCCGCCAGACAGTGGCGATGGCGCGGGCGCTGAAAGTGGTCGGCCTGATGAACGTGCAGTTCGCGATCCAGCGCGACACCGTGTACGTGCTGGAAGTGAACCCGCGCGCGTCACGCACCGTGCCCTATGTTTCCAAGGCCATCGGTGCGCCGCTGGCGAAGATCGCCGCGCGTGCGATGGCCGGCATCTCACTGAAATCGCAGGCGTTCGAGAAGGAAATCATCCCGCCGTATTTCTCGGTGAAGGAGGCGGTGTTCCCGTTCCGCAAGTTCCCCGGCGTCGACACCATTCTCGGCCCGGAAATGAAATCGACCGGCGAGGTCATGGGGGTGGGTGTCAATTTCGGCGAGGCCTTCGTCAAATCGCAACTGGCCTCCAGTTCCGAGTTGCCGAAGCCGGGCGGGCGAGCCTTCGTCAGCGTGCGTTCGGGGGATCGCGCCGCCGTGATCGAAGTCGCACAGGCCTTGCGCGAACTGGGATTCACCCTGGTCGCCACGCGCGGCACTGCACAGGCAATCGAATCGGCAGGGATACCGGTCGCGGTGGTCAACAAGGTCAAGGAAGGCCGCCCGCATATCGTCGACATGATCAAGAACGGCGACATCGATTTCATCGTCAACGTGGTC
>DASRUW010000171.1:0-14560 GCA_035655255.1 Telluria sp.
CTGCTGGCCCAGGCGGCCGGCGCCGACCCGGCCGCGGTGCGCAGCGCCATCCGTGGCGGTTTTGCCGACAGCCGGGTGCTGGAAATCCACGGCCAGAGGATGTTGGAGCGGAACTTCATCCCTGGCGGGCAGGTGAAGACGCAGGTCAAGGACATGGAAAACGTGCTGGCCGCGGCGGGCGCAGCCGGTCTGACCCTGCCGGTGACCGCGCTCGTGCTCGAGCATTTCCGCAGTCTGAAGGCCGACCTGCCGCGCGCCGACCACGCCGCCGCCCTGATTGCGCTCGAGCGCGCCAATCCTGGTCAACGCGTCGGAACGGCGCCGGACCAGCTGCCGGAGGGCTAGCTGTGATGTTTCAATAGGTTGTTGTGGTTCATCCGGACTGGATTTGAGAAACTGGAAATCGCCAAACCCCCAGTTCTCAAGGAGACCAGCCGGATGAACATCCATAAGAATGCCCGATTGACCTTCGCGCGTCGAGTCGAAATGGTTGAAGCCATCATCAGCCAGCGCCTGAGCAATTCATCAGCCGCAGACCGGTTTTCGGTCAGTTGCGCCACGGTGCGGAAATGGCACGACCGCTTCCTCGCGGAGGGGCCTGCCGGCTTGGAAGACCGGTCTTCCAAGCCGGAACACAGCCCCCGCTCGATCTCGCCGCAGAAGGCATCGGCCATCGTCGAGCTGCGCAAGAAGCGTATGACACAAGCTCGCATTGCCGAGTATTTGCAGATATCCAAGGCCACCGTGAGCCGCGTGCTAAATCGTGCGGGCTTGGCCAAGCTGTCCGATCTTGAGCCACCCGCCCCAGTTCAGCGTTACGAACACGCGCGGCCCGGAGATCTCTTGCATATCGATACCAAAAAGCTCGGCCGCATCGAGACGATGGGGCACCGTGCGACTGGTGATCGTCGCAGCCGCGTTCGTGGCGCCGGCTGGGAGGTTCTGTTCATTGCGGTCGACGACCATGCCCGCATCGCATTCACCGAGCTATACCCGGACGAAGCGCAGGAGAGTGCCTGCCAGTTCCTCTTCAACGCACACCGGTATTTTTCGACCCTGGGCGTCCAGGTGCGTGGCCTGCTGACCGACAATGGATCCGCTTTCCGTTCCAAGCGATTCGCACATGTGTGCCAGAGCGCTGGAATAAAGCACCGTTTTACGCGGCCGTACCGCCCTCAAACCAACGGGAAAGCCGAGCGCTTCATCCAATCTGCTTTGCGCGAGTGGGCATACGGATTTGCGTATACCCATTCCTCGGAGCGTGCCGCGCTCCTGTCCGAATGGACCCACCACTACAATTGGCATCGCCCTCATCAAGGGATCGGCGGCGTCGCGCCTATTGCACGGTTATCTCAAAATCGAAACAACCTCTTGCAACTTCACACCTAGTCCGCGCCGCCGGTGGCGCGGGCGGCCGCGCGCTGGCGCAGCACTTCCTCGGCCGCGCGCTTGCCGGCGATGAAGGCGTGGTCGGAGTTGTAGTACTCCCACTCGCTGTAGCGCCCCGCCAGCAGGATGTCGTAGCGCGCCAGCCAGGCGCGGATGGTGGCCACGTTGGCCGCCCGCTCGTGGTCATACACCACATAGGCATACGGCATGTCGACGATATTGGCCGCGATGATGCGGTCGTCCTCGCGCAGCATGGTCACCTTGCGGCAGTCCGCGATGCAGCGCTCGATGAGCGCCTGCCCATCCATCGGCAGCGGCTTGTACACGGGCGAGTAGGTGATCTCGCAGGTGAGGCCGAATCCGCCCGGCGGGTTGCAGCCCGGGCTGGCGTTCCCCTGCACGAAGATGCGGTGGAAGATCGAGTCCTCCGGGTAGTAGACCCAGTGCTTGTCGGTGACGTTCTCGCGCGCCACGCCCAGATTCACGCACTTGACGGAGATGTGCTTGAGTCCCTGCGCCGCGCGCCGCACCTCGTCCGGCGCCTCGCTGCCGATCAGCTTGATGAGCTCGGGCAGCGGCATCGTGCTGATCAGGTTGTCGTAGCGGTAGCGGCTGCCGTCCTTGAGCACGAGCACGTGCTCGCGCGGCAGGACCTGGGCCGCCTCCGTGCCCAGCTTGAGTTCGCCCTTCAGGTGCGGCAGGAAGCCGTTCATGAGCGCCTGGAAACCGCCCTGCAGGGGATAGCCGAAGCGGGCGTTCGGCCCCATCGGCTTGCCCACCGGCGACAGCGCCCCCTCGATGATCTCCTCCACGTTCGGCAGCGGCACCCGCCCGCCCAGCCAGGACGTTTCCATCTCGGTCAGCGGCACGGCCCACAGCTTGCGGTTGTAGGGAATGGCGAAGTGCTTGGCGATGCCGCGGCCCCAGACCCGGTAGATGAACTCCTCGAAGTTGGCCGGTTCCTTCTTCTTGGCCACGGTGGCGGCGCTGGCGATTTCCACCGTGCCGTCCGCGCAGCAGTCCTCCAGCGGCTGCTCGCACTTGGCCGGCTGGGCCGCCACGCCGTAGCGCGCCTCGACCGCGCCGACGATGCATTCCGTGATCACCTGCGGCGGCAGGCCGTACAGGGCGCCCTGGAAGGGATAGCGCGTATACACGTTCTTGCTGTAGACCCAGGCCTCGCGGTTCTGCCAGTGCAGGTTCTCGCCCAGCAGCAGCTCGTACATCTTGAGCACGTAGGGGTCGTTCGAGAACATGATGTGCCCGGCGTAGTCGAAGGTGAAGCCGTTGTCCTTGATCGAGCGGCACCAGCCGCCCACGCTCGTATTCTTGTCGAGCAGGACGCTGCCCTTGCCCAGGTGGTAGGCGGCGGACAGGCCGGTCGGCCCGGCGCCGATGATGACGGTGTCCGCGTGCGGCGCGGACTGGGAGGTCGGCAGCGGATTGACCTTGCCGCCCGCGGCGGCCACGCCGGCGGTGGGCTGGGTGAAGCGGTTCGCCGCGCGCGCCGGGCTGGTGTTGTGCATCAGGTCATGCATGCGCTCGGCGGTCTGGTTCCAGGACGTGGCGCTGACCACGGCGCGCATGCGCTCGGCCAGCGCGCGGCGCTCGTCCGGCGTCAGGGCCAGGGCGCGCTCGCAGGCGGCGACGAACTCGGGCGCCGTGCCGGCGATGGCCACGATGTCCCCGTAGGGCTTGGCGATGTCGGTGATCGGCGTGCTCACGATGGGCAACTCGGCCGCCATGTATTCGAGCACCTTGGTCGGGCTGATGAAGCGCGTCGCTTCGTTCATGGCGAAGGGCATCAGGCACACGTCCCAGCCGGCCAGGTAACGCGGCAGGTCCGCATAGGAGCGTTGGCCGAGGTAGTGGATGTTGGCGCGCTGCGGCAGGCTGGCCGGGTCGATCTTGACCACGGGGCCGACCAGCACGATCTGCCACTCGGGATGGGCGTCGGCCATCGCTGCCACGATGGTGGGGTCGAAGCGTTCGTCGATCACGCCGTAAAAGCCCAGGCGCGGATGGGGGATCTGCTCGTGGTCGGCGTGGCCGCGCGCGCGGTCGAGCGCCTGCTCGAAGTGGGCCACGTCCACGCTGCTGGGAAAGCAGTGGGCGTTCGGATGACGCGTCTTCTTCGCCTCGTACAGGCTGGGGCCGCCCGTGAACACGAGGTCGGCCACCTTCAGCAGGGCCGTCTCGCGCTGCAGCAGCTGCTTGGGCGAATTCTTGAACGCGGCCAGCTCGTCCATGCAGTCGTACACCACCAGGCCGGCATGCAGCTCCTGCAGCAGCGGCAGCGCCATCGGCGTGTAGAACCAGGCCACCGGGTCCTCGTCCTCCGGCACGATCTGCGCCAGCAGCGGGCGCAGCAGCGGGATCTGGTCGTCGTGAAAGCCCGTCGCCTGCACCGGCGTGTGCGGCTGGTAGATGGTGATGTTCGGTTCCGGCGTCGATTGCTTGAGGAAGCTCTCACCGGGGTGGTACACGGGCTCCTCGACAACGAGCACGCGGTAGTGTTGTGCAAGACGGGTCAGCAGATGCTGCGGCCGCTGATACACGAAGTCCCAGCGCAGGTGGCAAAACACAATGATAGTTGGCATGGATCGTCCTTCTCGCCCTGGCGGGGCATTCTCGTAAAGTTAAGATGGTTCGTAGGTGGTCGGCGGTTGGTCCGCCTGTTGATTGGATTCTCCTTCCAGCGGCACGTTGCGTGTCGCCGCGCTGATCATTTCCAAAGGGATCTTCGGGGTGCGGTCCGCACGCAGCAGGCCGTTCGCTTCCTGGAAGGTGTCGGCGAATTGCGTGTAGCAAAAGCCGGCGAACATGGTGCGTGTGTTGGCCACGGCCAGCATGCGCCGGTACACGTCGTAGAAGCTCTCGGCCGTGTGGGCGCGCGAATAGCCCCAGGTCTGTTCCGGATCGGCGTCGACGTCGTAGGCGATGCCGCCGAACTCGGTCAGCACGATCGGCTGGCCGCGGTGCGGGAAGCCGTCCAGCGTGAGGATGCGCCCGCCCGGGCGGCGCTGGTCGAACAGGGTGCGGTGCTCGCTGCTCTCGTAGCGCAGGGCCAGGCGGTCCGGTTCGCCGTCGTAGTCGTGGATGCCGAGGATGTCGGTGGCCGAGGCCTCCCAGCCGTCGTTGCCGATCACGGGCCGCGTCGCGTCCAGCGTGCGGGTCAGGTGGTACAAGGCCTCGACCGCGTTGCGGTGGGCCTGGGTCAGGGTCAGGTTGGGCACGCCCCAGGACTCGTTGAAGGCGACCCACACGATGATGCAGGGATGACTGTAGTCGCGCGTGATGGCCTCGGTCCACTCGCGCACCATGCGCTGGATCGCGCGCGGCGAGAAGCGGTAGGCCGAGGGCATCTCTTCCCATACCAGCAGGCCCAGGCGGTCGGCCCAGTACAGGTAGCGCGGGTCCTCGATCTTCTGGTGCTTGCGCACGCCGTTGAAGCCCATCAGCTTGGTCAGTTCCACGTCGCGCCGCAGGTGCTCGTCGGTCGGCGCCGTCATCAGGGACTCCGGCCAGTAGCCCTGGTCCAGCACCAGGCGCAGTCCATAGGGCCGGCCGTTCAGCATGAGGCGGTCGCGGTTGATCGAGAACGAGCGCAGGGCCGTGTAGCTGCGGATGCGGTCCAGCACGCGGTCGCCGTGGCGCAGCGTCACTTCCGCGTCGAGCAGGGTCGGACGCTCGGGCGACCACAGGAGCTCGTTGCGCGAGTCGTCGATGCCGGGGTCGGACAGCGCGATCTTGCGGTTGGCCTCGTGGCCCAGCAGCTTGTAGTGGTCGTCCGCCAGCAGCAGGTCGCCGTGCCAGATCTTCACTTCCACGAACAGGTCTTCCTGGATGTCGCCGGTGGCGAAGATCTCGCAGCCGATCTCGAAGGTCTCGAACAGCGGCGTCCAGCGCAGCGACTGCAGATAGGTCGAGGGCACCTGCTCCACCCACACGGTCTGCCAGATGCCGGTGGTGCGCGGATACCAGATCGAGTGCGGCTCCAGCAGCCAGTCCTGCTTGCCGCGCGGCTTGGCGAGATCGGCCGGGTCGTCGCAGACCCAGAGCGTGACCGTCTGATGGCCGTCGGCGCGCATGGCGGCCGTGATGTCGGCCGAGAACGAGGTGTGCCCGCCCTCGTGCTCCGTCACCAGCTGGCCGTTGACCCAGACCCGCGCGAAATAATCGACCGCGCCGAAATGCAGGATGGTGCGCCCGGAATCGGGCGCCAGCACGAACTCGCGCTCGTACCAGCACTGGGCGTGAAAGCCCTGGTCGTTGATGCCCGACAGTTCGCATTCGGGCGCGAACGGCACCACGATCTCCTGGTCCCAGGTGAGCCCGTCGGCCGGCGTGCTGTAGCGCCGCTCTTCGTCGAAGGTGAAGCGCCATTTGCCGTTCAGGCACAGCCAGCGGTCGCGCACGAGCTGCGGGCGCGGGTATTCGAATTTGCTCATGGATGCTCCCCTGTTCTGTCGCCGGCCTCCGGAATCAGCACCCGGCCATGACGCTGGGCGGCGTTGTAGCGGTACAGCGCCTCCTCGGCCGCGCCGCGCGCCGCGCCTTTGGCGCACAGGGCCACGCAGGCGCCGCCGAAGCCGGCCCCCGTGAGGCGCGCGCCATACACGCCGGGCTGCTCGCGCAGGCGCGCGCACAGCACGTCCAGCTCCTCGATCGACACTTCGTAGTCGTTGCGCAGGCTGTCGTGCGAGGCGTTCATCAGCGCGCCGAAGCGCGCGGCCGACACGCCCCGCGCCGCCTCCAGCACGCGCAGGTTCTCGCGCACCACGTGGCGCGCGCGCTCGCGCAGGGGCGACGGCAGGCGCTCGACGCTGTCCGGGTCGCGCACGTCGCGCAGGGCCGGCACGCCCAGCAGGCGCGCGGCCTCGTTGCATTCGGCGCGGCGCTCGTTGTACTTGGAGCCCGCCAGCTTGCGCGGCACGCCCGAGTCCATCACGATGATTTCCGCGCCGGACGGCAGCGGCACCACCTGGTGCTCCAGCGTGCGCGCGTCGATGAACAGCATGTGGTCCTGGTCGGCCAGGCTGGAGGCCATCTGGTCCATGATCCCGCAATTGACCTTGGCGTAGCGAATCTCCGCCTGCTGCGCGAGCTGGGCCAGCACCACGTCGTCCAGCGCGGCCCCGGTCAGTTCGCGCAGGGCGCGCAGCACCGCCACTTCCAGCGCGGCCGACGAGGACATGCCCGAGCCGACCGGCAGGCTGGTGGCGACATACACCCGCACCGGCGGCACCTGCACGCCACGCTCCTCCAGCATCCGCACGCAGCCTTCGATGTAGCTGCCGAAGCCGGCCGGCGCGTGGTGGCTGCGCGCGAAATGCACGCTCTCGTCCAGGGTCGAGGAATAGAAATAGAAGTGCTCGTCGCGGCTGGGCGCCACCGCCGCCGTGGTGCGCTGGGGCGTGGCGATGGGCAGCATGTAGCCGTCGTTGTAGTCGGTATGCTCGCCGAGCAGGTTGACCCGGCCCGGCGCCGAGGCGTGCACCACGGGCGCGCCGTCGAAGAAGCGGGCGGGCGTGATCATGCGTCCTCCAGCGTGACCGCGACCTCGCGTAGCTGGGCGGCGGTGGCTTCGGGCAGCACGTCCATCGCGAACATGCCGGCCCCCAGCTCGGTCCCGGCCAGGAACTTCAGGCGGTCGCGCGAGCGGTAGGGCGGCCAGAACACGGCGTGCAGCTGGGTCTCGGGATGGTCCTTGCCGTCCAGCGGCGCCTGGTACCACGCCATCAGGTAGGGAAAGGGGCGCTGCCACAGGCCTTCGTATTTGAGCAGCACGGTCTTGAGCGCGCGCGCCAGGTCGGCCCGCGCGGCCACGCCCAGCGCGCGGAAGTCCGGCGTCGGCGCGCGCAGCGTGACCCACACTTCATACGGATAGCGCGCGCAGGGCGGCACGAAGGCCAGCGCATGCTCGCCCTGGTACAGCAGGCGTTCGCTGGCGTCGATCTCGCGCGCGGCCAGGCCGCACATCAGGTTCGCGCCGTGCTTGGCGTAATGCTGCGCCTCCTGCTCCAGCATGCGCGCCGGTACCGGCGGCACGAAGGGATAGGCGTAGATCTGGCCATGCGGGTGGTGCAGGGTCACTCCCACTTCCGCGCCACGGTTCTCGAACGGCAGCACGTAGCGGATCGACGGGTCCCGCGCCAGGCGCGCGGTGCGGTCGGCCCAGACCTGCAGCAGCAGGTCGATGCGCGCCAAGGGCAACCCGGCCAGCGCAGCCTGGGGATCCTGGGTGAACACCACCACCTCGCACTTGCCCTGGCCCGGCGCGCTGGCCACGTCCAGCGCGGGGGGATCGTGCGCTTCGCCACTCAAGGTGGGGAAGCGGTTGTCGAACACGGCCACGTCATAGTCGCCGCCGGGCAGCTCGGTCGGGTTGGCCGGATCGCGCATCGGCGCCAGCGGATTGTATTGCGGCGGCGGCTGGAAGGTCCGGTTCTGGCGATAGGCGGCATAGGCCACCCATTCCCCGCGCAGCGGATGCCAGCGCAGGTGCGGATTCGCATTCTGGGGCTCGGGAAACGGGCTGGGCGCCTGCAAGCCGGGCTCGATCGGCCGCGTGCTGTACAGGGTCATTTTCCGCCCGTCAGGCTTGATCAGGTCGAGGCTTTCCATGGGTCGATTCACTCCAAAACCGGGGCGCGAAAACAGGGGCGCCGCCCGGACGAATCGATCCTAGCATCCCGATTTTCGGGTGATTTCCAGTGGGGCATTTCGACTTGGAAATCAGTGACCGGGAGTTCAAAATCGTTTAGTGCACAAACGATCGTTTCCCCAGTAACGGCGGGGAGAAAGCCGATGTGACCCCGGCTGTTTGATACCGGATGTAGGCCGCAACCTACGGGGCGATTGGAAGTTTTGCGGTGACTTGACGGGGCCGCCGCCTACACTGTGCTCGGCCTCAAAACGGGGCCCGCGCCCTCCTTCAGCGGCCCCCCGCCGCACCGGTGCGCACCGCCGCCGCGAGCGCGGCGTCGACCGCCTTGTTCAGGCGCATCATGGTTGCCGCGGGCACGTCCTTGCTGCACACGATGTAACGCGTCTGTCCGGGCGGCATGTCGGGGAAAGTGGACAGATCGAGCTCGCGCAGCTGCGGCTCGCGCCGGCTGGCGAAGTCCCAATCCTCGCGGTCCATCAGCATGAAGGACACGCGGTTGGCCGCCACCATGCGCAGCAGCGCGGCCGGTTCCACGGTACGCCGCACGATCTGGTTGCGCGCCTTGGCCACCATGGCGTCGAGCTGGGCGCCGTAGGAGACCCCGTCCACCACGCCGATCGACAGCGTGGGATCGGCCAGCAGGGCGGCCAGGCTCGGATGCGCGCCGACCACGTGCTCGGCCGCGTGGCTGGCCAGCACCACGTGCGGCGGATCGACATGGAAAGGCGTGCTGTACTGCGCCAGGCGCATGCGCTCGGGCAGCATGTACCAGCCGATGGAGCAGTAATTGCGGGCCTGGTTCTCGAAATTGGCCCAGATGCGCTTGACCGGCTCGCGCACGAACACGGCCGGAATCTTCGCCTGCGCGAACACCTGGCGCGCGCGGGCCAGCAGATAGCCCTTCTCCTCTCCGTTGTCGAGATAGTGATAGGGCGGCTTGTCGCGCCAGGCCACCGTGATGGTCTGCTCGACCGGAGACGGGGCGCTGGCCGCGAGCGCGGCGCCGAACAGGAGCGGAAGCGCGGCTGACAGCATAGCCGGATCATATGCCGCGCAGCAAAAGTCATCAATGGCTAAATCGCCCCGCCCTTGTCCCGGCGCGGGCGTGCCGCATGTCCCGGGTTCCGGCTCGCGCGCGCCGGGGCCTGGCCGGCGCGCGCCTCCCCGACATCCGGCTCAGCCTTCGAGCGGCGCGACGGTCACTTGCGCGTTGTTGAGGTTCACGGTGAAGTCCAGCTTGATGTTGGCGTTGCGGCCGACGAAGCTGGTCGGCGACACCGACAGGATTTCGGCGCGGTTCTGGTCATCCACCTGGGCGTAGAACTTGCCGGCCGCCTTGCTGACGGTGAGCTGGTGGCCGTCGGACAGCTGGTAGCGCCCGACGTACTGGCCGAATTCGTCCGGCTGCACCTTGTAGCGGACCACGCCGGCGGCCCGCACCTGCACCGAGGCGGTGGCGGCGGCGGCCGTGCTGTAGGCAGCCGCGGCGGAACCGCCTTCGGCATGGGCGAGGGAAGTGAGGGAAGCGGCGGCCACGAAGGCGGCGAGAGTCAGTGTGCGCATGATATTTTCCTGTCGGGTGAGTTCGAAAAATATCGTCGTGCGGTTCGAAAAGTGGCATGACGATGATGGAACTCTAGGCCGGCCCGCCGCGCCGCGCCCGCGGTTTACGACCAAACGCATTTTTGACGGAATCAGCTGCAGAAAGCCCGCGCTGAGCCGTTCCGCATGCATATTGCGCGGGCCTTTGCTACTATCCAGCCTCATGACCTACCGCCGCGCATTCCTGCTCAAGGCCCCATTGGGCCTGCTCGCCGTCGCCGCCGCTCCGCGCGCCCAGACGCCACCCACGCAGCCGCCGGCGGGCGCGCCGCCCACCTTCGGCACCATGCCCGCGGTCGGTCCGGACGTGACGCCGGCCACCTTCGCCGAGGCCGAGAAACTCATGCAGATGCGGCTCACGCCGGCGCAGCGCGCCCAGGCCGCGCGCAGCTGGCGCAGCTCCATGGCCGCGATCCTGGAACGGCGCACCGGCCCGCGCAAGGTCGCACTGGAAGACGGCGTGGCGCCGGCCACCGTATGGCTCCCGCTCGCGGCCGCCGGCCAGCCGGTGGTCCCGCTCCGCGACCGCTTCGCCGCCAGCCGCGTCACGCGGTCCCTGCCCGCCCGGGACGCGGACATCGCCTACGCCACCGTCACCGAACAGGCGCACTGGATCGCGACCCGGCAGCTCAGCTCCGAGCGCCTGACCGCCATTTATCTCGAGCGCATCGCCCGCTTCGATCCGGCCCTGCGCGCCGTGATCACCCTGCCGCGCGAGCACGCCCTGGCCCGCGCCCGCCAGGCCGACCGGGAGATCGCCGCCGGCCGCTACCGCGGTCCGCTGCACGGCATCCCGTACGGGGTGAAAGACCTGCTCGATACGAAAGGCATCGCCACCACCTGGGGCGCGGACTTCCACCGCAACCGCGTGCCGGCCGCGGACGCGCCGGTGGTCGCGCGCCTGGACGCCGCCGGCGCCGTCCTCATCGCCAAGCTGAGCCTGGGCGCCCTGGCCCTGAACGACATCTGGTTCGGCGGCCAGACCATGAACCCGTGGCTGCCGCAGGAAGGCGCATCCGGTTCCAGCGCCGGCCCCGGCGCGGCCACCGCAGCCGCCCTGGTCGGCTTTGCGATCGGCAGCGAGACCGGCGGCTCCATCGTCAGCCCGGCGATGCGCTGCGGCGTGACCGGGCTGCGCCCGACCTACGGCCGCGTGCCGCGCACGGGCGCGATGACCTTGTGCTGGTCGCTCGACAAGCTGGGCCCGATGACGCGCGGCGTGGAGGATGCGCTGCTGGTCCTGCGCGCCATCTCGGGGCCCGACGCGGGCGACCCGGCCAGCGTTCCCAGCCACCTCGATTTCGATGCGGGCGCCAGCGTGCGCGGCCTCAAGGTCGGCTACTTCCCGCAATGGATGGAGGAAGCGCCCGCCACCGACGTCGACCGCCAGGCCCTGGCCACCCTGCGCGGACTGGGCCTGCGCCCGACGCCGGTCAGCCTGCCGGACTGGCCCTACCAGTCCCTGAACGCCATCCTGTTCGCGGAAGCGGCGGCGGCGTTCGAGGAGATCACCCTGGACGGCCGCGCCGACCAGCTGCGGGTGCAGGTCGACGACGCCTGGCCCAACCTGTTCCGCGAGGCGCGCTTCCTGTCCGCCGTCGACTTCGTGCAGGCCGACCGCCTGCGCCGCAAGGTGGCGCAGGAGATGGCGCGCATCTTCCGCGAGGTCGACGTGCTGCTGGTGCCCTCCCTGCGCGACGAGATGCTGACCATCTCCAACCACACCGGCCACCCGTCCCTTACCCTGCGCACCGGCTTCGTCCAGGTGAGCGAGGCGCGCAGCGACTGGGCGCCGGATCCGGCCAACCCATTGCCCAGGTTCGCGCCGCCGCGGCGCGTGCCGCACGGCGTGACCTTGCTCGGCCACCTGTTCGACGAGGGCCGCCTCGGCGCAGTGGCTGTGGCGCTCGAACGGGCCGCCGGCGTCGCGCGCGAGCGCCCGCCCGGGTTCTGAATCGGGCGCACGCGGCGCACAGCGGAGGGACGGCATGAAGACCATTTCCTGCGGCACCCTGGTGATCGACACGGCCGGGCGCATCCTGCTCTGCCATGTCACCCACACGCGCCACTGGGACATCCCCAAGGGCATGCGCGACCCGGGCGAGTCCACCCTGGACGCCGCCCGGCGCGAGCTGCAGGAGGAGACCGGCCTGGAATTCGATCCGGCCCGCTACGTCGAGCTGGGCGAATTCGACTACCGGCGCGACAAGCGCCTGCACCTGTACCGGGTGGACGTGGGCGACGAACTGCCCACGCTCGCCCACCTCAGCTGCACCAGCCATTTCCCGCACCACGTCACCGGCAAGGAGACGCCCGAGGTCGACGGCTTTTGCTGGGCCACCCGCGCGCAGGTGCCGGACCTGTGCTGGCCGCGCATGGGCCAGCTGCTGCTGGCGCTGGACTGGTGATCAGGCCGCGGCCCACAGGCGGCGCGCCTCCTGCGCGATGAGGTCGGGGTATTCCTCGGGGAAGAACAGCTTGCCCTCCGCGACCACGCGCACGCCTTGCGAGCGCGGGAACAGGCGGTCCAGGTAGCGCGCGTCGTTCAGCGAGAAGATGGCGTCGGCCCCGCCCCACACGATGCGCACCGGCGCCGTGCTGCGGCGCAGCCCGGCCGCGACGCCGGCCAGCGGATTCGGTTCGAGCGCGAGATGAAAGCGGTGGTACTGCTCGCGCCGCAGCGGCGAAGCGACCAGGGGCCGCACATAGGCCTCGATGGCCGCGTCGGTGAGCGTGGCCGGATCGTGGAACACGGCCGCGCCGAAGCCGCGCCGCGCCGCGTCGCGGTCCGTCAGCCACTGCGCCGTGGCATCAGCCAGCTTGCCCTCGCGCGCCAGCGCGATCGCGGGCTGCACGCCGGCCGGCGGGCTGTCCGGCTCGACGTCGCAGTTCGTCAGCAGCAGGCTGCGCACCCGCTGCGGGTGGCGCGCGAGCAGGAGCTGGGCCACGGCCCCGCCGCTGTCGCTGGCGACGACGTCCGCCTGCGCCACGCCCAGCGCGTCGAGCAGCGCCAGCAGCATGTCCAGCTGCGCCGCCGCGTCCAGCGCCTGCGCGGCCGGCACTTCCGTGTAGCCGAGGCCCATGAAGTCGGGCGCGATGCAGCGGCGCAGCCCGGACAGGCGCGCCAGCGCGCCGCGCCACTGGTAGCCGTTGAGCGGCGCGCCGTGCAGGAACAGCGCGGCCGGTCCGCTGCCCTGTTCGACGTAGGCGATGCGCCCTTGCGGCAGCAGCGCATGCCGGCGCGCCGCGACGAAGGCGGCGGCATCGTCGTCCGCCGCCGCTGCGCGGCCGGCCACCGGCATCCCGGCCACGGCGGCGACGGCGGCCAACTGAAGAAAGATCCTGCGTTCCATGACAGCTCCCATGCGTGAAGAATGGGAGGGATGCTAGCGGCGGCCCGCACGCGGCGCGCGCACCGGCGGCCGGCGGCGAGCACAAACGGCTGATTTTTGCGTATGCATTGCACGCCGCGGCGAAAACGCGCATGCTCACTCCCCATGAGCCGCCCCGCCTGCTATCCGCCTGCCGCGAGCGACCCGCCGCTGCTGGACGTGCTGACCTCGCCCGTCCCGGCCGGCCGCTTCGATTCGCCGACCGACCACCGCCATGTGCTGTGCCTGCATCTGGGCAGCCCCGTGCCCGTCACCTGGCGCGCCGGGCGGACCGAGCGCGCCGGCGTGCGCCTGCACGGCCAGTTCTGCGTGGTGCCGGCCGAATCCAGCACGCGCTGGACCCTGAGCGGCCCCGCGCGTTCCCTGCTGCTGCGGGTGGCGCCGGACCTGCTGCGCGCCACGGCGCTGGAGCTGGGCCGGGGCGGCGCCGGCGCGCCCGATCCGGCCATCCACATCCGCGACCGCCACATCGAACACATCGGCTGGATGATGCAGGCCGAGGAGCGCGACGGCCACCCCGGCGGACGCGTGTTCGCCGACAGCCTGGCCAGCGCGCTGGCGGCGCGCCTGCTCGCGCTGCAGACGGGCACGCGCAGCGGCACCGGCCCGGATGGGCGCAAGCTGCCGCCCTGGATCCTGCGCCAGGTCACGGACTACATCGAAGCCCATCTGGAGCGCGACCTGACGCTGGCCGAGCTGGCCGCCGTCGCGGGCTACAGCCTGTCGCACTTCAAGGCCTTGTTCCGCGCCGCCGCGGGCACACCGGTGCACCGCTTCGTGCTCGAGCGCCGGGTCGAACGCGCGCGCCAGCGCCTGCTCGAAGGCAGACTCGGGATGACGGAGATCGCGCTGGAGGCCGGCTTTTCCCACTCCAGCCACATGGCGCGCTGCGTGCGCCGCCTGCTGGGCCACACCCCGGCCGAACTGCGCGGCTAGCTGGGCTGGAACAGCGACTCGATCAGCGCGGCCAGCTGGTTGCCGCTGACCGGCTTGACGAGATGGGCGCAAAAACCCGCCGACTTGGAGCGCGCGCGGTCGGCCGGCTGGCCGTAGCCGGACAGGGCGATCAGGCGCGTCTCCGAAAACGCGGGCCGCTTGCCCAGTTCCAGCGCCAGTTCGTAGCCGTCCATGCCGGGCAGGCCGATGTCGAGAATGGCCACCTCGGGTGCGAACTCGGACGGCAGGCGCAGGGCGGCGGCCGGATCGGCCAGCGTGGCCACCCGGTGCCCGGACAGTTCGAGCAGGGCCGCCATGGCCTGCAGCACGTCCGGATTGTCGTCCACCAGCAGCACCGTGCAGGGATGGGCGGCGGCCGTGACGGATGGCGGCAGGCGCTCCGGCGGCAGGGACTCGATCCCGTCCGGACAGGTCGGCACGCGCACCACGAAGCGGCTGCCCTGCCCCGCCCCGGCGCTGTGCGCGCTGACCGTGCCGCCGTGCAGCAGCACGATGCTCTTGACGATGGCCAGGCCGAGACCGAGACCGCCGCGCGAGCGGTCCAGCGCCT
>DASRUW010000172.1:0-2654 GCA_035655255.1 Telluria sp.
CCGAAGGGGAAAATGTACCTGTACTGGGGCTGCGGCACCGAGGTGCGCAAAGGCCAGCCCCTGGTGCTGGATATCGCGAAGATGGACCCGGCCCAGTACGGCAAGTTTTTCCAGAACCGCGCGGCCACCTTCCGCGTGCCCGAGCCCGCGCCGGGCCGCCCGGTGTGGCCGAACCAGCAGGACGCGCGCCTGCTGCCGGAAGGCGCGTCGATGGCGGGCGAGCACGCCTTCGCCGGCGACGGCGTGGTGGACGGCTTCAAGTTCAACATCGACGCCGCGCACGACCTGATGCCGGCGGTGGAAGCGGCGCGCAGCGACGACGCCAAGTCCGTCCTCTTCAAGTGGAAGGCGATGCCGCAGGCGAGCGGCTGGTTCGTGCAGTCGATGGGCGTGCGCGAAGGCAGCGCGCGCGGCAAGGACAGCGACATGGAAATGGTCTACTGGACCTCGAGCGAACTGCCGGACATGGGCATGGGCCTGATCAACTACCAGCCGGACAGCGCCGTGGCCAAGTGGCAGAAGGAGAAGGTGCTGCTGCCCGCCGGCGCCACCGAATGCGCCGCGCCCAAGGAAGCCGTGAGCCCGATGGCGATGATCCACGTGATCGCCTACGGCGACGAATTGAACATGGCCTATCCGCCGCGCCCGAAGGACCCGAAGCTGGCGTGGGAGCCGCAATGGGACGTGAAGGTGCGCCGCAAGTCGGTCGCCGCGCTCATGCCCGGCATGGGCGCGATGATGGGCGCGGCCATGGCCGGCCAGCGCCACGACGATCAGGACGACCAGGCCCAGCCGCAGCAGCAGAAGACCGAGGACAAGCCGGCCTCGCCGGCGGAGACGCTGAAGAAGGGCGCCTTTGACGTCCTGCGCGGCATCCTGAAGAAGTAAGCCGGCGTCAATTGCGCGCAGGCGCGCGCGCAATGGCGGCGCGGACCCGGACGGCTAGGCTGGGGACGTCATCGGACTACGCCGGAGGAGTCATGCAAGCGGACCGCATCTCGAGCTGGATGGAACAGGCCCAGCCCATCCTGGTCGCGTTCGGTCTGAAGGTGCTGGGCGCCATCGCCGTGTTCATCGTCGGCCGCTGGCTGATCGGGCTGGTGTCGCGCCTGGTCGAGGCGGTCATGACGCGCCAGAAAATCGACCCCACCGTCCAGCGCTACCTGGTCAGCTTCCTCACGGTGGCGCTCAACATCGTGCTGGTGGTCGCCATCCTCGGCTACTTCGGTGTCGAGACGACCTCGTTCGCCGCCCTGGTGGCGGGCGCGGGCGTGGCGATCGGCGCGGCCTGGAGCGGCCTGCTTGGCAATTTCGCGGCCGGTATCTTCCTGCTCGTGCTGCGGCCGTACCAAGTGGGAGACTACGTGCAGATCGGCGGCATCGAAGGCACGGTGCTCGAGCTGGGCCTGTTCGGCACCACCATCAATACGCCGGACAATGTGCGCACCATCGTCGGCAACGGCAAGATTCTCGCCAACGACATCCGCAACTTCACGTCCAATCCCTACCGCCGCGTCGACCTGGCGGCGCAGCTGGCGGCGAACGCCGACCTGCACCGCGCCATCGCCCTGCTCAAGGAGGCGGTGGGCAAGGTGCCCAACATCGTGCGCGCACCGGGCGTGGACGTGGAGATCATCGAGTTCAACGAATTCGGCCCCAAGCTGGCGGTCCGGCCCTACTGCCACACGGACCATTACTGGCAAGTGGTGTTCGACACCAACAAGGCCATTGCCGACACCCTCGGCGCGGCCGGCTTCCCGGTGGCGACGCGTCCCCTGCGCGTCTATCCGGTATGAGGAGAAAGCCATGCGGCGCTTCATATTGATGGTGACCGTCCTGCTGGCTGCGCTGGCGCGCGCCGGCGGCCTGGACGACCTGACCGACCGCGATGCCACGTCCGGACTCAAGGCGGCGCTGGAGCGGGGCGCGGTGGCGGCGGTCGAACAGCTCGGGCGGGAAAACGGATTCGGCGGCAACGACAAGGTGCGCATCGGCCTGCCGTCCGCGCTGGACAAGGCGCGCCCCCTGCTGCAGTTGAGCGGGCGCGGACGCCAGCTCGACGAACTGGAACGCGCCATGAACCGCGCCGCCGAAACGGCGGTTCCACTGGCCAAGCCGCTGTTGCTCGATGCGGTGCGTGGCATGACGGTCACGGATGCGAAGAACATCCTCACCGGCGGCGACACCGCGGTCACGGACTTCTTCCGCGCCAAGACCTCGGACCGCCTGGCCGCGCGTTTCCTCCCCATCGTCAAGCAAGTGACGGACCGCAGCGACCTGGCGACGCAGTACAACGCCGCCTTCAGCGTGGTCGGCAGGATGGGCATCGCGCCGCAGCAAGCCAGCGTGGAGGGCTATGTCACGCAGCAGGCCCTGAACGGCTTGTTCGTCGTGATCGCCGAGCAGGAGCGCGCGATCCGCCGCGACCCGCTCGGTTCCGGCAGCGCCATCATCAGCCGCGTGTTCGGCGCGCTTATCCGGTGAGGCCGGGCCGCCAGGAACCGCCGGCCGCGAATGACGGCCAGGAGCGCGTGCCGTTGCGGGACCGCAGCGCCCGCGCCGCTATGGCGCCAGGTCGAGGCGCCAGGCGTAGCCGCCGCACGGTTCGCCGCGGATGACGGCGAGGCAGGCGTGCCGCTCCGCGCGCCGGAAGC
>DASRUW010000173.1:0-6342 GCA_035655255.1 Telluria sp.
GACCTGCAGCCGATTCTAGCAGGTCGCCCAATCCGTCAAATGATGCCGATCCTCTCGACGCAAGCCAGGCTCGCCCCGCGCTGACGCAGCTCGAGCGCGAAGTCCGCGCCTAATTCACTTTCCCACGATTTCGGCAGCAGAACCCGGTCGCCGCTGACGGCTTCGCGCAGGATCAGCGCCGACTTCGGTGCGCAGCCATCCACGTGCTCGACTTTCCCGGCATGCCAGGCGCTGGAACAGCCGCTGGCGATGATCCGTCCGCGTGCCGGGAACTCGCGCCCGCGCGCCAGCCGGTCCGCCATCACCAGCGCCAATTCGTAGGACTTGCCCTGGAAGCGCGCCTCGCCGAAACGCACCACGGTGCGCCAGCGGCCAAGCGCGCGGCCATCGAAATGGCGCGCGCCGTTCAGGGTCTGGCGCACTTCCGCCTGCAAGGCCGCGTCGGCGCCTGGCACGGTGATGCCGTCTTCTTCCTCCCCGTCCGCCGGCGCGGCCGGGAACACGCTCACTTCGACCCAGGCGAGCGTATCGGCCGCGCGGCCGCTAAAAAGCGGGAACCAGGCGCGCGCCGACGACACCGCAGCCGCAGGATCCGGTTGTCCGAGCAAGGCGCCGAGGTGGGTCAGGCCGTCGGCGCCGCCCAGCAAGGCGCCAGCATCCGGCGTGCCGTGCGCGTGGCCCGTCACCTGGCCGAGGTGCCAGTGGTCGGACCAGCCATTGGCCAGTGGCTCGTGCAGCGCAGGCAGCAGGCCGCGCACCATGCGGTCGGCCAGCACCGCCGCCAGTTCCCAATCGCGCTCACCCGCCACCGGTGCCACATCGATGCTGAGCACGACCTGGTCGCGCGTGTCGGTCGCCGGCTCGGTCAGGCGGGCGGCGCGCACCACGGCCTGCATGCGCTCGCCGAGGGCCGGATTGGCCGGAACGGCGCACTTCACGTCCGCCCGGTTGGCGCGCTCGCGCCGCGTCGCGGTGATCGTGGCGACGCGGCCGTCGGCCAGGCGCGTACGGCACGTCGCGGTGGCGGGCAGGATGCTCATGCCGCCTCCGGTTCGGGCGTGTGCGTGGCGCGGCGCTCGGCTACCGCCCGTTCGAGATTGGCGACGATGCGGTCGGCCGTGTCGGCCAGGCGCTGGCAGGCGCCCTCGCCGCCGCCGTCAATGCGCGCCAGCAGCGCCCAGGCTTCGTCGAGCGCTTCCAGCGCTGAGGCGCTGGCTTGCGCGCGCCGGCGCTGTTCATTTTCGGCCAGGCGCCGGCCCGGCGCTTCCCACACCAGCGACGGCATGGTGGCCACCGACAGGTTGACCGCGTCCAGCCGCGCCAGCAACTGCTGGCGGGCGTGAAAATCGGCGCAGCCGGCAACGTCGGCCGCGCGCAGGCGGCACAGCACGCCGGGCACCTCCAGGAACAGGCGGCGCAGCGCGTGAGCGTCGAGCTGCTCCGGATCGCAGGGCCGCGCGGCCGGCGCGGCGCGCAGGGCCGCGAAGACCTTGGCGCTGCGCGGCTGCGCTGGCGCCGCCGTGGTCCGCGCGCGCAGGAGCGCCGCGTAGTCGACGCTCTCGCCCAGATCGACCGGGAAGCAGTCCTCCACCGTCATGCCAAAGCGCGCATAGACCAGATGATTGAGGCTGGTCCGGAAGGCGTTCCACTCGTCGATGGTGGTGCATGGCGGCAGCAGCATCCCGCCCTGCGCCAGTTCGCGCTCCAGCGTGGTTTCGATAAGCGTGCGCAGCATCGGCAGGTCCATCCGCCCTTCCGCTTCGGCCAGCACGAACAGGTCGAAACGCTGCTGACGCAGGCGCGGATCGGGCGCGTCGATGGCGAGCTGGATGCGCAGGCCAACTTCGGGCGCGGTCGGGAACGGCGCCACGTCGACGGTATAGGGGCCGGGATGAAAACAGTAGGTGACTTCACCGTCGATGCGCTTGCCCGCATCGACGCGGCGGACCGTCACGCCGCCCTCGCACACCAGTCCCGTGCAGGCCGGCGGCACCGTGGTCCCGGACGGCACGCGCAGCAGCACCGCGTCCCGGCCCAGGCCGTCGAGTCGCGGGCCGCTTTGCCGTTCTGCCCATTTGAACAAGCCGATCATGCCGCCCCCGGTTGCACCACGAAGCGAGCGCCATGCTGCTGGAAATGGGCAGCCGGATCGTCCGCGAACGGCCATGCGCCTTCCAGTTCGCCATCCGCGTCGAGCGCACCATCCAGCACGGTGGAACCGGAGCCGTCGGTCACCCGGACATTGGCGCGTTCGCGCAGCAGCGCCGCCGCGAACGGCGCCAGAGGATCGAGCTGGAGCACGCTTTGCCAGCCGGACCCGCCGCGGAAGAAGTGGAGCGACCACCAGCCGTCGTCGGTGGCCAGGCGCGTGAGCTCGCCCTGGGCCGCGGCGCGCAGCATGCCGGCGCTGCCGCGCCAGACGGGATCGTTGGCGGCGGCCAGCGCTTGTTTGCGCTCCAGCGCGAGCTGCCGGAAACGGCGCAAGGTGAGCGGCGAGGCCTTCAGCGCGGCCGCTTGCGCCGGCGCGAGCGGTGCCGTTCCGTCCAGCGCCGCGCGCAGGGCGGCGTCGTCCAGCACCAGCCGGTCGTCCTCGACCCGGCCGTCCAACAGCAAGCGTTCGCGCAGTTTTCGATCCAGTCGGTCCATCGCATTCATCCTTGTTCTCCCACAGCCCGCAAGCGCTCCAACGCCTGGTCGCGGCGCTTGCGGAAAGTCGGCAGGGACACGCCCTCGCGCGCCGCCAATTCCTGCATGGTCGGCAGCTCGCCGCTGGCCGGGTCAAGCCAGTCCGGCGGATAGCTCTCGTCCACCGGGCCGACCACCTTGAGGTAGATTGCCAGCCGCAGCGGCTCGCTCAGATCCGGCACGATGCGGGCCAGCCAGTCCCGAGCTTCATCCTCCGCTTCCTCATAGCCGGGGGGAGCCGAAACCTCGCCCAGCACGCGGTCCAGATCGTCCAGCCAGGCGGCGGCGTCCTCCTCGTCCTGCATCCACCCGGCGTCCGAGGTGGCGGACAAGGTTTCATATTCGCCAATCTCGGCCAGCATGGCCTGGATCTTCTCGGGATGTCCCTTCAGGCTCTCGAAGCGCTTGGATCTGGTGTGCAACGGTCCCGGACCGTCCCCGAAGCGCTCGAGCGTCTCGCTCCAGCGCTCGATCCACTCCGCGCGGCAGGCGCCGATGCCGGTCAACTGGCGCACCTCGATCGGGGTGGCCGAGAGCTCGCGCCCGAGAATGGCGCCGACCTGGGCGCGGTTGGCCTCCCAGTTATCGAACAGGCGCGCGATCTGGGCATAGGCCATGTCGAGCATGCGGTAGGCGTAGATGCGGTTCGGGCTGCACGGCCGGCCGCAGGCGACCTGGTAATTGTCGCTGTCGACCTTGTCGCGTAGGACCGCGTACAGGTCGTTGAGCTTCTTGCGCAGCAGGCCGGCGGCATCGGCGCGGGTCCAGAAAGCCGCGTCGCGCGCATATTCGGCCGCCAGCGCCGCCGTGAACGCGAACCAGTCCCCGGGCCGGGCAAGTAGTTCGCAGACCAGGACGAGCGCCAGTTCGGCCACGCTGTCGCCATAGCTATTCGCGCCGGCAGCGCCGCGCGCGCGGCGCGCGTGCGCGTGCAAGGCCGCCGTCAGGCCATCCACGTATTCGGACAGCGCATCGTGGGAGGACGCGGCGTCGCAGGCGCGCGCGAGCAGCGGAGGCGTGAGCACGTCGAGCGAACATTCGCCCAGCAGTTTGCGCACCTGTTCCCAGCCGTGCTCTTGATACCGGGTCCCCGGCAAGCGCATACCTTCCTCGTCGTCGAATCTCTAGTCCCACTGAGGGACGCTGGCACCAGTGTGCCATAGAACTCAGCGGCCAAGGCGTTCAGATACGGGGGTTTTCGCCGCCTGTTCGTCGTTCCGGGCCAAGGCCGCGAGGAAGGCGGCGACGACCGGGGCGGCATGCTCGCCCCCGGTGGCATCCGAATGGCTGGCGTAGGCGGCCAGCGCCCACCGGTGGGCCTGGCCCGGCAGCGAATTCGGCTCCAGCCAGCCGGCGAACCAGACGGTCGCGACGGCGTGGCGCTCGCCGTCGGGACCGAGCGCCGTGGTCGGGGCGGTTCCGGTCTTGCCGTACAAGCCGGCGCGCACTGCCGGCGGCACCGCGGTGCGAAAGGCGCCGGCCGCCGTCCCCCGCTCGATCACGCCCTTCATCCCGGCCTTGATCCGGTCCAGGCGCACGGCCAGTTGCGGACCTTCCGCCGGCGCGGCCGGCTTGCCATCCAGCGTCCGCAGGAGAACGGGTGTGACGACCTTCCCTTCCCCGACCGCGCCCGCGGCCAACGCCATCTGCAGCGGCGTCGCCTGCATGCGGATGCCGATGGCCATCTGACGCAGCTCATGGCGCGAACGGATCGGATCGATATGGGCCGGCGTCGTCTGCAGTGCGTCCCAGCGGTTCCAGCGGAAGTCCGGCGGCAGCAGCCCGCCATCGAGGCGCCACGAGCGCTCGAAACCGACCAGGCGCGCCATGCCGGCGATCGGCCGCGCCAGTCCCAGCGCATGCGGATCGAGCGCCTGCAGCATGGGGATGCCGCCATCTGGCTTGCCCTCCAGGGACGCGTCGCTCAGCTCCGCCGACCAGGCAAACCAGGTATTGAGGCTGTAGGTCAGCGCTTGCGGCAGGCCGAAACGGCCTTCCGCGGCCCGGCGGTCAAGCTGGCCGTCGCGGTAGTTCGTCACGTGGGCGCGGCGCAGGTCGAGCGGATAGGTCGGCGCATCGGTGCGGAATTCGAAGCCGCGCTCGTGAGCGGTGCGGTTGATGGCAGACAGCGGCAGGCCCGCCAGCAAGGTATCCAGCCCCGGATTGCGCTGCGCGGCCAGTTCCAGCCCGAGGGCGCTGACGATCTTGAACGTCGATCCGGGGCTGCTGTGCACCCCGCCATCGTGCTGGAAGGCGGGCAGGCGCAAGGGGCTGGCGGCGGGATTGGCGCGGTCGAAGTCGCGCACCTCCGGCCAGGGCGCGGCGAGCGGGTCGCCCATGCCGGCGCCTGCCGCAACCAGGATTTCGCCGGTCTGCGTGTCGACCACGACGAAACCCGCGTGCCGGCCGGCCGGCACGGACGCGCCGCCCGCGCATGCGCCCCGCACCCAATGGCCCCGCTTCAGTCCGACGCAGTCCAGGATGTCTTGGGCGAGCGTTTGCAGCGCGAGATCGACCGTCAGGTTTGCATCGTGCACGCCGCCCAGGCGTTCCAGCATGCCGGCCACGCTGTTCGCCTGCTCGGCGCGTACACCCACCAGCGGCGCGAGCCCCGCGCGCACCGCTTCGGCGGTCGGTGCGCCGCCGGTCCACAAGGGCGTGCCGCTACGGTCCGCGATCCGCGCAGAGCCGCGTGCCGTGGGCGCGGGCGCTGTGTTGTCCAAGGGATGCCAGACCAGCTTCCCGTCCTCGACGCGCAGGAAGCGATAGCGCGCATCGCCGGGACTGGCCAGTTCCGCCAGCGGCAACGGTGTCGCGGAAAAGGTGATGCTGGCGGCGCCCGGCTCCGGCGCGAGCACCAGGCGGGTAACGGCGTCGCGCCGCGCGCACAGGCGTCCGGTACAGGCGGGGGTGCGTTCGAGGACGCGCCCGCCTTCGACGCCTTCCAGGCGGCCGACCAGCATCAACTCGACGTGCGAGGTGTTCGGCGCCAGCGCGAGGTGCATGCGCGTCGCCGCACCTGGCTCCGCATCCGGCCACTGGGCGACGCGCGTCCAGGCCGACCAGCCTTGCGGCAGGTCGCCGAACAACGCGCTGGCCGCGGGCGGCAGCCCCACCGTGGTGCCCGCCGCGGAACCGCCGACGTTGGCCGCCCACTCGCCCTGCGCGGCGCCGGCGCGGGTCCGCACCGCGAGCAGGCGGCGCTCCGCGTTGAACACCGCGATCTGCTGGCGCACGAAGGCGCCATCGGCCATCCGGTACAAGCGGCGCAGCGCGCGCGCCGTCTCCGTTCCGCCCGGCGCATCCTTCCAGTCGGAGAGTTCCGCGGCGCGGGCCGATGCCGGGGCGGCCGCCCAGGCCAGCAGGTCGCGCGGCGCCAGGTCCACCGTGCCGTCCGGGGCCAAACGTACCAGGCGCAATGCCTGCAGCTGCTGGAACAAGGCCTGGTCCTCCAGGCCGGGACGCGGTTCGGATGGCACCTCGTACGTCCCGGATGACAGCCAGGCCGTCACCGGCTCGCGTCCCGGCACCATGGCCGAGACCTGGGCGCGCGCCGAGGACACCGCCTGTTTGCGCAGCCACTGAATTTCCAGCACGCCCGCGCCGGGGCAGCTCGCGCTGGCATGACGCCGCAGGCGCAACGCGCCATCCGGCCAT
>DASRUW010000174.1:0-7037 GCA_035655255.1 Telluria sp.
AGCGCCTTCATCTCGAAGGACAAGCCGGTGTTCAACGCGGAATATGCGGACACGTACCGCAACAACACTGGCGGCGCTCGCGACGCGCTATGCCGCGCGGCCATCGCGGACCACATGCGCACGCTGGTCCTGCCGCTGCAACTGGACGACAGCTTCCGCTACAGCTGCGATTGAAGGGCGCCGTGGGCGAGCATAAGGCCGCGCGGGCAAGTACCTCGCGATCGACCACATGGTTTCCGAGCTGAATACGCCTCTCGCCGGAGGTGGCCGTCTGCTTCCCTGCCGCCGCCTCGAGGCTTATGACATCAGGTCTGGTAGCGGCTCCAGCCGGCTAGGGAGCATGATCGGGCGAGAGCGGGCGCTGGCCGCTCGGCTTTTTGCGCGTCAATGTCGAAATTGCGCCAGCTCGAGCGACATTGTCGAGGTGGGCATGTCGCCCGCCGCATCGTGCAAAGGAGCGTCACATGCAATACCTGCTCATGATCTATGCCAAGGAGTCGGACTTCGCGGCGCTGAGTCCCGGCCAGCGCAGCGAGGGCCTCGCCGCCTACGGTGCGTACACCGGTGCGTTGGAGAAGGCCGGCGTGCTGGTGGGAAGCAATCGTCTACGGCCCGTGGACACGGCGACCACGGTGCGCCTGAAGTCTGGCAAAAGCGAGGTGCTCAACGGTCCGTTCGCCGAGACGCGTGAGCAGCTTGGCGGCTATTACCTGATCGACGTACCCGACTTGGACGCGGCGTTGTCCTGGGCGGCGCGCTGCCCAGGCGCGAGCCACGGAGCGGTCGAAGTGCGGCCTGTCTGGCCCCGTGAGCAGCACTGAGGGTCCGCCGCCGGCAGCGGGGTACGGCGACGACCCAACGCGGGGGGCTGTCCCGACTTGGGGCCGCCTCGCGCCCGGGACCGAAGCCGTTCGAGCCGCGGAGGCCACCGCGCGGCGCAGCTACGGCAAGCTCATCGCGTTTCTCGCCGCGCGCACGCGCGACGTCGCGGGCGCGGAGGACGCGTTGTCCGATGCCTTCGCGGCCGCGCTGTCGGACTGGCCACGCAACGGCGTGCCGCGCACGCCGGAGGCCTGGCTGCTCACGGTGGCGCGCCGGAAGATGATCGACGCGGCGCGCCGCCGCCATCTGGACGATGCGACGAGCGAGCAACTGCAATGGCTCGCCGACGCAATGACTGAGGACGACGACGGCGACAGCGCATTGCCCGACCGTCGGCTGGGCCTGCTCTTCACCTGTGCGCATCCGAGCATCGATCGCGCCGTGCGTGCGCCGCTGATGCTGCAGGTCGTGCTCGGCTTCGACGCCGCGACCATCGCATCGGCCTTCCTCGTCGCGCCCGCCGCGATGGGCCAGCGGCTGGCGCGCGCGAAGGCCAAGATCCGCCAAGCGGGCATTGCGTTCGAACTGCCCGATCGTGGCATGCTGCGCGAGCGACTCGAGGCCGTGCTGGAGGCCATCTATGCCGCCTATGCCGAAGGCTGGACAGACCCGCAGGGTGTCGACGCGCGCCGCCGCAATCTGGCTGACGAGGCGATCTGGCTCGGGCGGCTGGTCGCCTCGCTGCTGCCTGGCGAGGGCGAGGCGCTGGGGCTGCTGTCACTGATGCTGCACAGCCATGCACGGCGCGACGCTCGGCGCAGCGACACGGGCGAGTACGTGCCGCTGGCTCGGCAGAATCCGGCGCATTGGGACACACCGATGATCGAGGAGGCCGAGGCGCTGCTCGCGCAAGCCAATGCGCTCGCCGACGTGCCCGGCCGCTATCAGCTCGAGGCCGCCGTGCAGTCGGCCCACGCCGTGCGCCGCCTGGGGCGCGAGAGCGACTGGGCAGCGATCGAGCGCCTGTACGAAGCGCTTTGCGTACTCACCGACTCGCCGGTCACGGCGCTCAATCGCGCGGTCGCACTGAGCCATACGCGCGGCCCCGAGGCCGCACTGAGAGCGATCGATGCGTTGGCCGGCGATCGGCGGCTCGCGGAGTACCAGCCATACTGGGCGGCGCGCGCTGATCTGCTCGCGCGCTGCGGCGACGCGACGGCCGCCCGTCACGCCTATGTTCAGGCCGTGGGTCTGGAGCGCGATCCCGCCGTGCGCCACTTCCTGCAACGGCGCGCTGATGCGCTCATGGGCTGACGCGCGGCCTCGGATCGGGCGGCGGCAAGAGAGGAGCCCAACATGAGCAAGCTCATCCTTCAGATGCAGATGTCGGTCGATGGCTGCATGTCAGCCGGCACCGATATCGACTGGCAGCTCTGGAACTGGAACGAACCCTGGGCCTGGGACAAGCGCCTCAAGCGCCGCTTCAATGCGGTCTTCGACACCGTCGACTGCATCCTCCTCAGTCGAAAGATGGCCGAGCAAGGCTATTTGGATCACTGGGCGCGGGTAGCGCGCGACCATGCAAGCGAGCCGGACTACGCCTTCGCACGCAAGGTCGTTCAGGCGCGTAAAGTGGTGCTGACCGACAAGCTGCCGAGTTCGCGCTGGGAGCGCACCTCGCTGGCTGCTGGCGGCATGGTGGAGGAAGTCAATGCGCTGAAGCGACGCATCGAAGGCGACATCATCGCCTTCGGCGGTGTGGGCTTCGCATCTGCACTGGTGGCGGCCGGCTTGGTCGACGAGTTTCAGTTGTTCGTGAACCCTGCTGCGGTCGGCGCTGGGCGCTCCATCTTCGGCCACCTGCCCAATGGCCTGCAACTGCAGCTGCTGGATTCGGCCGCCTACGACTGTGGCATCGTCGTCATCCGCTATTCAGCGCCCGCAGTCAGTTGACTTGCGCGGTGCGGCCATGTCCGACCTCCTTCTTCGGCATGTCCGGTTCCAGGCCACAGGATGGAGCACTCCGAGTGTCGCCTTGGGGTCGGTACTGTCACTTCGAGCAGTTCGGAAGCGGTCGCCGGCACCGCGGAGCGACCTACGACAGATGCACCTCAGAAAGCAGCCAGTCGCGTCCATCCAGGGCGGCCAGTGCTACTACCGCTTGACGGCGCATAGCGTGAGTGAGTTCGCAGCGACCGATGGACCGCAACCGCTGCAGAGCGGTTCTCCGAGGGGGCTCGTTGCATAAGACTGAACCAGGGCTTACGCTGTTCGAGGCCGGACGAAAGCTGTCGGCAACATCGGTCACTCACTCTTTGGCAATTGTCGGCTCTGGACGGCCAAGGGGGAGTTGATGCGCCGCAGTCGTCTTGCGAGCCTTCAGGAAGAACGACACCACCTGCCAGGCCACGAAGATGGCGATCAAGCCGAACAACGTGCCGCTGATGGGACGGGTCAGGAACGGGCTGAACCTTCCGCGGCTCAGCAGCAGAGCGCGGCGGAAGTTCTCTTCCAGCATTGGGCCGAGGATGAAGCCGAGCATGAGCGGCGCCGGATCCATCTCCAAGCGCAGGAAGACATAGCCCAGCAAGCCGAAGGCCGCGGTGATGAAGATGTCGTCCAGGTTGTTGTTGACGCTGTAGGTGCCCAGGCAGCAAAAGAAGAGAATCGATGGGAACAGCACGCTGTACGGGATCTTGAACACCGACAGCCAGTAGCGCACCAGCGGCACATTGAGGGTGATCAGAAAGCAGTTGCCTACCCACATGCTGGCGACGAGACCCCAGAACAAATCGGGATGGCCGGCGATCATGTTCGGTCCGGGCTGGATGCCCTTGATGATGAACGCAGCCATCATGAGCGCCATCACCGGGTTCTCGGGAATGCCAATGCTCATCAGCGGAATGAAGCTCGTGCGCGCGGCCGCCTCGTCGGCGGCCGCTTGCCCGGCCACGCCTTCAATGGCGCCGCTGCCGACCTCGTCCTTGTGCTTGCTGACCTTCTTGTCGACCGCGTAGGCGGCGAACTGGGCGATGACCGGGCCGCCTCCGGGCAGGATGCCGAGGAAGGAGCCGATCGCGCTGCCACGCAAGGCGCTGGGAATGATGCGCTTGAACTCGCTCCAGGTCGGCATGAGCTTGATCGTCCCGCTGAATGGCGTGCGCTCGTCCTTGTTGTCGAGGTTCTTCGTGATCTCGGCAATGCCGAAGCACCCGAGGGCAATGCTCACCAGGCCGACGCCATCGGCCAGGAACGACATATCCATGGTGAAGCGCTGGATGCCCGTGGTCACGTCGGTTCCGATCTGCCCAAGCAATACGCCGATCAGGCACATGGCCATGCCGTTGAGCAGGCTGCCCGTGGTGACGAAGCTCACGCACACGAAACCCACCAGCATCAGCGCGCAGTAGTCGGCCGGCCCGAACAGGAACGCCACTTCTCCGAGCATCGGCGCAAAGAACGACAGCACGACGATGGCCACCGTGCCGCCGATGAAGCTGGAAACGCCCGCGGTGAACAGCGCCAGGCCGGTCTTGCCCTTCAGCGTCATCTGGTAGCCGTCGATGCACGCCACGATGCTGCTCGCGTGGGGGATCTTCATCGTGATTGCGCTCACGCTGTCGCCGTATTGGGCGCCGTAATAGATGCCTGCGAGCATGATGAGCGCACCCCCGGCCGGAATGGAGTAGGTCAGCGGCAACAAGATGCTGATGGTGGCCAGCGGGCCGAGTCCTGGCAGCAGGCCCACCAGCGTGCCCACCGTGCAGCCGATGGCGCAGTACATGAGGTTCTGCCATGTCAGGGCGACCGCGAACCCCAGCGCAAGGTTGTGCAGGACGTCCATCAATAGAGAGGCAGGTTGAAGCCGAGCAGTTTCTGAAACACGAAGGCGACGGCGACGAGGCCCGTCGCAATCTTGATGTTGCGCACGACCGAGTAGGCGGCGCTGCCGGCAAACGAGGCGCAGAACACCATGAAGACGATGCCGGCGGTCATGTTGAGCAGGCGCGAGATCAACGCGAAGCCGCACAAGCTCGCCAGGATGATGGCGATGTTCTTCACCTGCAGATCCAGCCGCACGCGTTCGACGTAGCGCGAACGCGCCACGGTGATCACGCCGATCAGCAGCAGAAGGCAACTCACCAGCAGCGGAAACAGCCCCGCGCCTGCCTGGCTGAACTGGCCTATGGGATACCGCAGTGACTGCAGGCCGAAGGCGAGCGAAATTGCGATGAGGACCAAGCCTTTGACAAGATGTCGATCGTTCATGCGGCGTGAGCTGAGTATGGGTGGGGCCTGCCGCAGCAATGGCGATGATCAGACCAGCCCCATCCTCATGCAGGCGGGATCGAATTTCATTGCGGGTTTGTGCGTAGCTGATGCAACGTTGTTGGATGAATGCGCCGTGTCGGCAAGGCGGCGGCCGTCGCTGCGCGAGTTGCGCGCGCGCCAGGGCTCAGGACGATTTGTCGGTGGCGGCGCGTGGCATTCGATGGGCACCCCGCTTTGCCCAACGTCAGCGCAGGCAGTCGGCCGTTGGCGCGAGGGTCATCTCGAGGCGAGCGCCCGGACGGGCACATGCGACGTTGTCGAAAGAGATCGCCAAATCGCAGCGCATGAATTGGCAGAGCTTAACGAACTCGGCGGCGCCGCTCGCGTCCCACCTTGGCCTCATGCCAGCAGGTTCATCTCTTGACTCTGCAGTTCGGGAAAGATCTCGCGACAGCAAGTGCGCGCTGGGATACAAGAAGCTCAGGATCGGCAAGGCAGCCTCATGCTCGATGCGCTCGTTCCCCGTTTGCCTCTGATGCGCCGCGCGTTTCTCGCAGCGCTCGTGCAGGCAGCCGCTGCGTCGGTGTGTGCACAAGGCATCCATCTTCAGTCCACCAACCCTGTCTCGGGACGGCTGGCCGTGCTCGAAGATGACGGCATCATGGGGTACCTCTATCTCAGCGCGGCGGGCTCCGCGGTGCCCATCCGAGCCGTTGTCGTCTACTCGCGCCAACCGCCCGTGGCGAAGATCGATTGGAGCCGGATCAGCAAGACCGGTGACGCACCGCCGATTTCGCGAGACATCGCCAGCGCGACCGCGGTGATTGCCAAACCCAATGCGTCGGAATTGTCGTTCCGGTGGTCCAGGAAAGGCGACGCGGTCGCACTGCTGCGCCGTGGGGAACCGCTTGCGTTCGCGGCGGCCTCTCGGATCGATGGGCAGTCGAAGGCCGTGGTAAGGGCCAGCCCACTGGCGATTCCCTGGAACCAGCGCAGCTACGAGTCGATCTTCGAAAAGTAGCGGTCGCCTCGGTACGGTCCGCGTCCATCGCCCCAGCCTCCCGCGGGTCTACCGAGGATCTCTTTCCCAGGAAACCACGGACCGATCGTCGGGCGCGCCAACCCTACACTTCGGGCCACGATGCGTATCCTTTTCGCCGTCACAGGCCTGCTGGTGCTGCCGTTGGCGGCGTTGCTGTTCGCGCAGTGGCCATTGCGCGAACTGGTCCAGGCCCACTCGACTCAAGCCAATGATCTTGCGCAGATCCTGTTCGCGTTGTACATGGCGGTGGCCGTGACGGCAGCCACGCGCGATGGCACGCACTTGGCGGCGGGGCATGCACCGGACGAACACACCCCGCCGCCGGGCCGCTGGCGCGCCTGGGCCCTGCTGGCGTGCACCGTGCCGTGGGCGCTGTTCACGCTCTGGTCCTCAGCTCCGTCCGTGTGGCAATCGTTGCGTCAGCTCGAGCGCTTTGGCGAAACCCTGAACCCGGGTTATTTCGTGATTCGGCTGGCGCTGTGGCTCATGGTGGTGCTGATTCTTGTCGATGCACTGCTGGCGCCCCTGCGCGGCCTCAAAGACAAGCCATGAGCAGTGCCGGCCTGTGGATGCTGGCGGCACTGGCCGTGTTGATCATTTCGACACGGCTGCCCGTGTGGGCCCTGCTGGTCGGCGTTGCCAGTGCTTGCGCGGTCATCGGCGTGGCCTCGGGCATCCTCGACCTCGGCATCTTGTCGGCGCTGCCTTCGCGCATCGTCAATCTTCTCGACCACGATCTGCTGCAGGCCTTGCCGCTGTATGTGTTCATCGGCGTCCTGCTGCAAAGGCTGGCCGTGGCCGACGCGCTGTTCATCTCCGCCATGCGGCTGTTCCGTCCCTTCGGCGCCAGGACGCCGCTCGCGGCGCTGGCTGTCGGCGCGCTCATCGCGCCGATGAATGG
>DASRUW010000175.1:0-2437 GCA_035655255.1 Telluria sp.
CGGCACGAGCTGGACACATGGGGCAAGGGCATTGTCGCCCGCTTCCCGCACCACCTGGCCGGCGCGCTCGCCCGCGAGTACGACAAGCGCCGTAACCGTCCGTTACGGAAAAATTCCCGTCGCGGCGTGCTGGACGATGGCCGCGAAGCCGAAGCGAACAACTGGCTTCGCGCCATGGCCGACATGCTGCCGGCCAACGCGCTGGACCTGTCGGCCGGCGAAGACGAACTGATCGCATTTGCGAAAGAGAGGGCGGGCGAGGGTGGGCGGCTGGAACTGGACGGCGCCACTGGCCCGATGCTCGCCGCCTTCTGCCGCCGCTACGGCATGCCGACCCCGACCGGGAAGGCGCTGCCGAACAAACTGAAGCGCGCCGCCTGTTCGCTGTGGTGGCGCCGCAACCTGCGCCGCGAAAACGGGCGCACCACCGAAACGATAGCCATTGCCTTGGGCCAGGTACACCGACACGCCGGGCTGTACGTGTCCGACGACGCCGTGAAGCGCCGCCAGTCACAGAAGCGCCGCAACCGCGCCTTGCTGGAAGCCCTGACCGCCATCAACGAATTGGGGCAGGAATTCAGCCTGGTCGAGCTGGCCGACAAGGGCATGGCCAATCCGGCGATCAAGAGGGCCGAGCTGATGACGCGCATCGCCGGCTTCGAATACATCGCCGTCGGCATGGGCCATGCCGGCGAATTCGTCACGCTCACCGCCCCGAGCCGCTTCCATGCGCGCCACGCCGAAAGCGGCCAGCGCAACGGCAAGTACAAGGGCTTCATTCCCCGCGAGACACAGGATTATTTGTGCGGGGTCTGGTCGCGCATCATGGCCGACCTCGACCGCCGCGAGATTCGCATTTACGGCTTCCGCGTCGCCGAGCCGCACCACGACGGCACGCCGCACCTGCACGGCCTGTTTTTCATGGAGCCGGGCAAGGTGGACGAATTCCGCCGCGTGGTGGCAAAGCACGCCGTGCGCAGCGACCGCGAGGAGCTGGGGTTGTCCTACCTTGCCACCGAGAAAGAGGCAAAGGCCATCGCGCGATCGATGAAAGCGCGGGGTGCCGTGGGCACCTTGAAAGACATTGCCACCGGCCTGATGACGGAGCGCCGCTATTGGGCCGCGCCGCCGGACAGCGTGTGGAAGGCCATCAAGGCGCGGGTCAAGCTGGTGGCGATCGATTGGGAGAAGGGCACCGCCGCCGGCTACATCGCCAAGTACATCGCCAAGAACATCGACGGCCAGCGCCAGGACGGCGGGGACGTGGGCGAGGATTGGGAGGCCGTCATGGGTACCAAGGCCGTGGATAGCGCCGTGCGCGTGGACGCCTGGGCGTCGACGTGGGGCATCCGCCAGTTCCAGCAGGTAGGCGGGCCACCGGTAGGCGTGTGGCGCGAGCTGCGTCGCTGGGAATACGAGCAGGCAGAGGACGTGCTGATGCAAGCCGCGGCTGCCGCCGACACCGGCAATTGGTCGCGCTTTGTCGAGGTGATGGGCGGTCACGAGGCACGTCGCCGCGAAATGCCGCTGACGCTGGCCAAGGACATGGCCGCGCCGAACCGCTACGGCGAGCAGGCCGAAGCCCCGACCAAGGTTTTTGGGGTGGCCGAAGTCGCGACCGGGCAGCTCGCCCGGACCCGCCTTCACGAGTGGACGGTTTTGAACGGACGCGAAGCGGCCGCTTGGACTCGTGTCAATAACTCTACGATTTTGACCGAGCGCCCGGCGCGCCCGGCCACCAGCGAAGAAAAATGGCGCGTCGCGCACGCCGACAAGACCGACGTGCGCCCGTTGAGCCAAGCCGAATGGCACCAGGTGCTGGCCGACAGTGGCCACGCGATGGCGCCGGACGAGGAAGGGCGCCGCTATACCGGCTTTTTCATGGACCGGGCCGAGCAGGACGCCGACCCGGAGAGCTTCGCCCAGCGCGTGGACCGCCTGATCAACGGCCACATGGCCGAAGCCGAGCAAATCCGCGCCGACACCGCCGCCATCGTGGCCGGGCGCCGGCTGCAAACGATTTTCCGCCAGACACATTCCCTAGGGCTGGCGGTTCTCACTGGAAGGAAACCGCATGGAACAGAAACTGGAACAACTACACCACGCAGTGGGGAAGCTCGAAACGGCCAACCCGCTCAACGCGGCGCGGCTGGCCAAGGACATGGCGGCGGCCACGGTGGCCGCAATGGAGGCGATGTACGCCGAGCTTCAGGCGCAGCGGGCATTGCTGACCAGCTTGCAGCAAGCATCGCAAGGGCGAGTTCATGGCTAAAGGCGATCTGATCGGGCACAAGGTCTGCCCGACCTGTGACGAACAGGCCGAAGTGCGCGAGGACAAGAACGAAAACCCGTATCTGTTCTGCAAGCACTGCACCACCCAGGTATTCACCCACGGCGGCGCCAAGGGGGCCGCCATGCTGCGCACCATGCGCCGGGT
>DASRUW010000176.1:0-5735 GCA_035655255.1 Telluria sp.
CTCGAAGCGCGCCACAACAAGCTGATGAGCTACGGCAAATTCAAAGAGATGCTGCCGTCCGAGGAGTGATCCCGCGGCAAGGGGAGGGCGGCGCGGCCGCCTTGCCCGGCATCTTCACCCGTTCCCTCGATGCCTTGCGGGCGCAGCACGCGCCCGCCCATCTTGCCGTCGCCTACAGCGGCGGCCTCGATTCCACGGTCCTGCTGCACCTCGCCGCCCGCTATTGCGCGCAGGCGGGCGTAAGGCTGTCCGTGTTCCACGTCCATCATGGCCTGAGCGCGAACGCCGACGCCTGGCTGGCGCACTGTGCACAGGCCGCGGCGGCGCTGCAGCTGCCATTCCATGCCCAGCGCGTCGCCGTCAATGCCGCCGGCAAGGGCACGGAGGCAGCGGCGCGTGCGGCCCGGTACGCCGCGCTCGGCGGCCTGTGCGGCGCGCACGGCGCGGACATGCTCCTGACGGCCCATCATCTGGACGACCAGGCGGAAACCGTCCTGCTCCAACTGCTGCGCGGTTCAGGCCCGGCCGGCATGGCGGGCATGGAGCGCTGCCACCGGGCCGCCGGCCTGCTTGGCGCGGCGGACGTGTGGCTCGCCCGTCCCTTGCTCGACGCGACGCGGGCGCAGCTGGAAGCCTGGGCCACCGCCGACGGTCTCGCCTGGGTCGAAGACGAGTCCAACGCCGAGACGCGCTACACGCGCAATGCGCTGCGCCACGGGGCCATGCCCGAGCTGGCGCGCGTCTTTCCGGGCTATCAGCAGCGCCTCGCGCGCGCGGCGGCCCACGCCCAGTCGGCCCAGCGCCTCCTGGACGAGCTGGCGGACCAGGACTTGCGCGTCGGCCTGGGTGAGGACGGGGCGCTCGACTGCGCCTGGCTGCGCGGCCTGAGCGAGGACCGCGCCAACAACGCGCTGCGCCGCTGGTTCCATGCGCGCGGCCTGCAGATGCCGTCCACCGCGTGGCTGGCCGAGCTGCTGGCGCAAGCCGTGTCCGCGCGCGAGGATGCGCAGCTGCGCGTGACGCACCCGGCCTGCGAGCTGCGCCGCCACCGCGATCGCCTGCACATCGTGCCGCGCCGCAGCACCGAAGAACCGGCATCCGTGACGCTGTCGTGGCAAGGCGAATCGGCGCTTGCCGTCCCGGCTTTCGGCGGCACGCTGCACATCGAAAAAGCGGAGCAGGGCATCGATCCGGCATGGCTGCGCACGCACGCGTTGACCGTCGCCGCGCGCCGCGGTTCGGCGCTGCTCAAGCTGGCCGCCAACCGTCCCTCGCGCAGCCTCAAACACCACTACCAGGCGAGCGCCATTCCGCCGTGGGAACGCGAACGGCTCCCGGTTGTCTATGCAGGTAATGCCGTGTTGTACGCCGCCGGTCTCGGCATGGATTATCGATTTCTCAACGCTTTTCCTGGTGTCGTGCTGCGCTGGAGCTTCGACGCCTGAACGACCGCCGTTGTCGGTAATTTCGATATGCCAATATGTTATTTGGTCATGCGTTTTTGCGCTTGTCCTTTTGCATTGCAGCATGTACAGTAAAGGACTCTCTTCGATTCCTTTTTGTGCGGAAGACTCACTGTTATGGCATTAATTGTCCACAAATACGGCGGTACGTCGATGGGCTCGACGGAACGCATCAAGAACGTCGCGAAGCGCGTCGCCAAATGGTACGACGCGGGACATCAGGTAGTGGTGGTGCCGTCGGCCATGTCCGGCGAAACCAACCGTCTGATTGGCATGGCCAAGGAAATCATGGACCAGCCCGATCCGCGCGAACTGGACATGATTGCCTCCACCGGTGAGCAGGTTTCCGTCGGCCTGCTGGCCATGGCGCTGCTGGCGCTGGGCAAGCCGGCCGTGTCCTACGCCGGCTGGCAGGTCGGCATCAAGACCGACTCCGCCTTCACCAAGGCGCGCATCCAGTCGATCGACGACAAGCGCATCCGCGGCGACCTGGACGAAGGCAAGATCGTGATCGTCACCGGCTTCCAGGGCGTGGACGACGAGGACAATATCGCGACCCTGGGGCGCGGCGGTTCGGACACCTCGGCCGTGGCGATCGCCGCCGCGCTGAAGGCGGACGAATGCCTGATCTACACCGACGTGGACGGCGTCTACACGACCGACCCGCGCGTGGTGACCGAGGCGCGCCGCCTGCCGAAGATCACCTTCGAAGAGATGCTGGAGATGGCCTCGTCCGGCTCCAAGGTGCTGCAGATCCGTTCGGTGGAATTCGCGGGCAACTACCGCGTGCCGACCCGCGTGCTGTCGTCGCTCACCGACCCCCTGATGCCGCTCGAAGAAGAAGCCAATTCGGGCACCCTGATTTCGTTTGAGGAAGAAGAAAACATGGAACAAGCCGTCATCTCCGGTATCGCCTTCAACCGCGATGAAGCCAAGATCACCGTCCTGGGCGTGCCCGACAAGCCGGGCGTCGCCTTCCACATCCTGGGCCCGGTCGCGGACGCCAATATCGAAGTGGACATGATCATCCAGAACCAGTCGGTGGAAGGCAAGACCGACTTCACCTTCACCGTCTCGCGCGGCGAGTACGTGAAGGCCATGGGCGTGCTGGAGAAGGTCAAGGGCGAGATCGGCGCGGCCTCGATCGTGGGCGACACCAAGGTCTCGAAGATCTCGGTGGTGGGCGTGGGCATGCGTTCGCACTGCGGCGTGGCATCCAAGATGTTCCAGACCCTGGCCGAAGAGGGCATCAACATCCTGATGATCTCGACTTCCGAGATCAAGATTTCCGTCCTGATCGACGAGAAATACATGGAATTGGCCGTGCGCGCCCTGCACAAGGCCTTCGAACTGGATAAAGAGTAAATTTTTCGGTTTTTTTCCGTCTGACCGTTGACCAAACGGAAGGGCGTCAAGTATGATCGCGGTCTCCTGATTTTTGCGGCAACGCAGAGCCAGGAGGGTTGCTCTGCAACCGTGGAGACGTGGCCGAGTGGCCGAAGGCACTTCCCTGCTAAGGAAGCATACGGGCAAAACCTGTATCGTGGGTTCGAATCCCACCGTCTCCGCCAGGAACACACGACACAGCCGCCCTCGGGCGGCTTTGTTGTTTGTGGCCTTCGCCAGCGATCGGTCCAACTCATGAGAACGCAACCATGAAGACACTCTGGAGCAAGCTGGCGCAGGACCTGGAACCCTATACGCCGGGCGAACAGCCGAAGTCGGGTATCGCGATCAAGCTCAACACCAACGAGAACCCGTACGGGCCGTCGCCGCGCGTGCAGCGGGTTCTGAGCACCTTCGACACGGCGCAATTGAAGAAGTACCCGGATCCGGAGGCGACGGCGTTGCGCAGCGCCCTTGCCCAAACGTATGGGGTGGAGCTGGATGAAGTCTTTGTCGGGAACGGTTCCGACGAGGTGCTGGCCCATGCGTTCCAGGCGTTCTTCGACCACGAGCGCCCGATCCTGCTGCCGGATGTCAGCTATAGCTTCTACCAGGTGCTGTGCGACCTGTACCGGATTCCCTACCAGACGGTCCCGCTGGACGCCGGCTTCGGCATCGATCTGGCGCGCTATCCCTTGTCCAGCGGCGGCATCGTGCTGGCCAATCCGAATGCGCCGACCGGGCTGGCGCTGACGCTCGCTGCGCTGCGCGACCTCGCGGTGGCGCGCCCCGACCAGGTCATCATCGTCGACGAGGCGTACGTCGATTTTGGCGCGCAGTCCGCCGTGGCCCTGATTGCCACCTGCCCCAACATCCTGGTGGTGCAGACGTTCTCGAAATCCCGTTCGCTCGCCGGAGCCCGCGTCGGGTTCGCGATCGGCCAGCGCGGCCTGATCGGCGCGCTACGCTGCGTCAAGAACAGTTTCAATCCTTATCCCTTGGGGATCATCGAGCAGTCGATGGCGACCGCGGAGCTGGAAGACCCCGCGCATTTCGAGACGACCCGGCGCACCATCATGAGGGACCGCGACTGGCTGCGGGATGAGCTGACGCGAGCCGGCTTCCAGGTGCTGCCGTCCTTCACCAATTTCCTGTTCGTCTCCTGCCCGGGCCTGAGCGGCGAATTCCTCGCCGGTGCGCTGCGCGAGCGCGGCACGCTCGTGCGCTACTGGAATCAGCCGAGAATCAGCGAATTCGTTCGCATCAGCATCGGCACCACCGCGGAGTGCAACGCGGTCGCACAGCAGCTAAACGAAATCATACAAACCGCGCGCTGAAACAGCGAAGCCGCCCGTGGGCGGCTTTGTTTCAGTTGGCGTTCATATCGATGCGGCCATACAGTCCGTGCGCCTCATCCGCCGGGCCGGCGGTGTAGAACAGGGTGTTCGCGGGCTGGCTGTTGACGCCGTTGCCGAAGGCGATGCCCCACAAGCCGTCGATCACGATGGCGTCGCCTCCTGTCTTGGATAGGACGCCTGCCGACGCACCGGTGGCAGGATCGTAGGCGTTGATCTTGCCGTCCCCGAAGTTGGCCACCAGTAGCTTGCCGCTGAAGCTGCCGAAGTTGGCGGGCGCGAGCGCCATGCCCCAGGGGGCGTTCAGGGCGCCGCCCAGCACCAGCCGCTTGACCAGCATACCGGCCGTGTCGAACACGTCGACCGCGCCGAGCCCGGCGCCTGCCACTTCATCGTCGCCGCTGCTGGCGCGCTGCGCGTAGGCGACATAGATGCGGTCGCCAATGGCCTGGATGCCGAAGGGCGCATAGCCCGCGGGCAGCATGGGGTCGCTGAAATTGCCGGGCATTGCGGCGGCCGCGAAGTTGGCATCGAACACGTCGATGCGCTTGTTGTGGAAGTCGGCCGCATACAGGTAGGACACGCCGTTGTACGCGGCCAGGGCGAGGCCCTTGTAGACGGCACCCTTGCTGCTGTTGTCGACGATCTTCACCGCGTTGTTGCGGTCCACCGCCGGCGACCAGGCGGCAATGGCGCCGCTTTCCGTGTCGAAGATGAACGGGCTGCCGCGGAAGGCTGCGGAGCTGCCGTTGTAGACGATGCCGGTGGGCGCGTCCGGCGTGGCGACCACGAGGGATTGCGGCACGCCGTTGCCGTCGTAGAGGGTCGAGGTCGAAGTGCCGTTGTTGGCGACCCAGACGTAGGCTGTCGGGTTGAAGGCAAGGCCCCAGGCATTGATCAGGTGTTGGTCGGCATGGGCGGCACCGCTCGTGTCCGAGACCAGACTGGTCGCGGTAAAGGTGGTGGTGACGACCGGCGGCTGCGTGGGCGGCGGCGTCATGTACTGCATGGTGTTGCTGCTGCCGCCGCCGCAGGCGGCCAGGAGCAGCGCAGCCAAAGCGCAAAGACTGGTAAGGGGTTTCATGGCGAATCCTTTCAACGCGTGTGGTTGCGGTGGATACCGCGCACACGATTGAAGGTTCGTCAGTCACCGGACTGTGAGGCTTCCGTTCGCCTGTCGATCTGCAGGACCAGCATGGCGATCACAATAAAGAGTTCGTCTTCTTCACGCCGCATGTCGACACGGTGGCGATCGCGCAGGCTGAGCAGCTTTCCGGCCGATGTCGCCAGCACGTCGCCATGATGGGCCACCGAGAAGCTGAGATCCCAGAGCTTGCCTTTCACAGTCGCGCCGTCGTAGGGCCCGCCGACAACGTAATACTGTCGGGTCCAGGACCATAGTTTCTTCTTGATCTGAAACGGGGCGCCATCCCCTTGGATATCCCAGGTTGGCGCCCACGAGAGAACGCGGCGCCGGATGCGCGCACAGGGCGCGCGTTCGTCGTCGTCCCCCAGGTAGAGGCGCCAGCTT
>DASRUW010000177.1:0-8569 GCA_035655255.1 Telluria sp.
AGCTGGCCGGTCGGCGGGTTGATCACGCGCGGATAGGCCTCCGGCTCCAGCCGCCCGCTCCATCCCTCGGGCGCGCCGGGCATGAGCGGGAAAGTCGTGTCGGTGTCGTAGCGGCCGCGCTTGGGCAGCGGGCCGGCGATGGTCCAGCCGATGTTCCCGTCGGCGTCGCCGGCCACGAAGTTCTGGGCCGGAATGCCGAGCGTGTTGGCAATGCGCAGCGCGCTGCTCACGTCCGGCGCGGTTTCCAGCAGGCGGGCGCGGAAGTTGAGCGTGTCGGCCGCATGCGCCGTCCAGTGGATCGCGTACTGGCGGTTGCCGGCCTTGCGCAGCGGCCCCAGGCTCGTCTCGTGCACCAGCATCTGCACCGGCGCCTGGCCTTTCACGAAGATCGTCTCGCGCACGGTGCGCAGCGGCTCCCAGTTGGCGTCTACCCGCACCTCGCCGGGGCGCGCCGGGTCCCGCTCCGCCTCGATCAGGTCGAGATAGTCGCCGTAGCTGTTGGTGAAACCCCACGCCACCTGGCCATTGCTGCCCACCAGGACCAGCGGCGCGCCGGGCAGGGTCAGGCCCACCACGCGGCGCGGGTGGCCCTGCTCGTCGGGATACAGCAGCGCAGCGCGGTACCAGGTGTTGGGCAGCTTGATCGACAAGTGCATGTCGTTCGAGACGATGGCGCTGCCGTTCGCCGTGCGGCGGCCGCCCAGCGCCCAGTTGTTGCTGCCGATGTCCGCGGCCCACTGATCTTCCAGTGCGGCCAGCGGCGCGGAGCCGGGCACGCCCTTGCCCCACCAGGACGGCGCGCGCGCGGGAATCGGCGACTCGGGCACGGCCGGCGCGTCCAGGTCCAGGGTGGCATCCCAATGCGTCGATTCGGGCAGCAGGAAGGCCAGTTGATCGGCCGTCGTGTGTTCGCGCACCCATCCGCGCGCCAGTTCACGCAGCTCGGTCTTGCCTTGCAGGTCGAAGTACATCGTCCAGGCCACGAGCAGCGAGTCGGCCGGCATCCATGCGCGCGGGCGGGTGCCCAGCAGGCCGTATTCGAAGGGGCGCGCGCCAAGCGCATTCAGGCCTTCGTTCACGCCCGCGACATAGCGGTCCAGGAACTGACGTTCGTCCGGGTCCATGTTGGCGAGAATGCGTTCGGCGCGGGCGCGGAAGCGGTGCAGGCGATGTTCGCGGTCCATCTCCAGCGCCTTGGGCCCAAACAGCTCGGACAGTTCGCCCGCCGCCACGCGGCGCATCAGGTCCATCTGGAAGAAGCGCTCCTGCGCGTGCAGGTAACCGGTGACGTAGGCGATGTCCAGGCGGTTGCGCCCGCGGATCAGCGGCACGCCGCGCGCGTCGCGCTCCACCGTCACCGTGCTGTTCATGCCGTCCGCATGGACCGTGCCGTCCAGCTGCGGCAGGCTCGCGCGCAGGAACAGCCAGACGCCGAGCGCCGCCGATCCGGTCAGCGCGAGCAGGCCGGCGCCGATCCGCAGCGTCCAGGTCTTCCAGCGGCGTGCTTGCATACGTCATCCCCTCAACAAAAACGGGGAAAGTGTGCCAGAAAACTGGTGGTCGCGGGGACTTAGCCGCGGGTAGGACGCTCGGAATAATGCAATTGCAATTCGTTCGGACGCGGCGCCAGGGCCGGGCGCACGCCGAAGTAATGACGGCTGAATGCCAATTTGGTCATGGGTTCGCGCTCGAGCAGGAAGCGCTCGATCAGGCGCTGGGCGTGGCGCAGCAGGCGTGGATAGAGTGCGTCGCGCGGATGCAGGCTCAAACGCAACAGCGGCGCCGGCGCCAGCGAGCGCGCCAGCATGCTGGCAGCGCGCGGGGACAGCCACCGCCCAAGGCGATTGCGCGCCGTGTACACCAGGCTGGGAGAACGCAGGGCCTGCCCGGTCGGCAGGGAGTGGAAATGCGAATAGGTGGTCGTGTACTGGAACGGCGAGGCGCGCAGCACCTGCCAGGCCTCTTCGCTGAGCAGCCAGGCCGGCGGCACGAAACCGCCCAGCGGCCAGCCGCGCCGCGTGAACCATTCGGCCCCCAGCATCAGGCGCTGGGCCGCGTCGGACGCGGAAAGCGCGGAGAACTCGCCTTCCGCCTGCGTGTACACGCGGCGCAGGAAGCGCTCGCGCAGTCCGCCCTCGGACGGTCGGTCGTCGCGGTGCGTGTAGCCGTGCAGCGCCAGCTCGTGCCCCTCCGAACGGAAGAAGTCGAGTTGCGCCTCCACCGCCAGCGAGCGCGTACTGTCGCCGTGATAATGCGGCACCACCAGCCAGGTGAGCGGAATCGGCGCCACGGCGCGCACGCTTTCCGCCAGCTTGAGGCACAGCGGCCAGGTCGCGGGCGCCACGTCGTGGATGGAGACGCACAAGGCGTGGGGCTTAATCGGCAGCATAGCCCTGCCCTTCCTGCGGCGCCGGCCGCGGCATGGTGGCGCATACGCCTTCGTAACGGGCCAGCAGCTGCGGCATGATGTTGTTCCAGTCATACCAGGCCGCGCGCCGCCGCGCGTTCAACGCCAATGCCTCGCGGTCCTGGGCGAACACGGCGTCGATCGCCTCGCACAGGCTGGATACCTGATTGGACGCGGCCTGCGCCCCGGTGCCGGCATCCACCAGCTCCGCGATGCCGCCGCCGCAATGGACCACGGGCAGGCCGCTGGCCATCGCTTCGAGCGCCACCAGGCCGAAGGTCTCGCCGTCGCCCGCGTGCACCAGCGCGTCGCAGCTGGCCATGAGGCGCGCCAGCGCATGCTGGTCACGCAGGAAGCCGAACACGGTCGCGCGCGGATCGGGCGGCGGCAGCGTGCGGCCGCTGCCGGCCATGATCAGATGGTAGGGGTCGCCCAGGCGCCGCACCGCCTCCACCAGCAGATGCAGCTTCTTCTCGGGCGTGAAGCGGCCGGCATAGACGAGCATCCGCGCGTGCTCCGTCAGCCCGAGCCGGCGGCGCAGCTGCGGATCGCGCCGCTCCGGCGTGAACACCGCGCTGTCGATCCCGAGCGGCTGGTGCACGGCGTGCGCAATGCCGATGGCGGCGAGGCGCTGCACCATCAGCCGGCTCGGCGCCAGCACGAGATCGAACTCCTTGTACAACTGATACAGGTAACGCTCCCCGCCCCATTCGCTGAAGCGGCCGAAGCGGCGGCGCAACAGGCGCGGCGTGTCCGAATGGTAGAAGGCGACGGCGGGAACGTGCAGCTTGCGCGCGGCGCGCAGCGTGGCCCAGGCGGCTGAGCTCGCATCGCCGACCTCGATCAGGTCCGGCTGCAGCTGACGCAGGATGCGCGCGACGCGGCTGACCGGCCATGGCCACAAATAGCCATGCAGGCCCGGCACGTACACGCTGGGCAGGTGAACGACGTTGTCCCGGCCGGGGACGTTGGGCGACAGGATCGTATGCCGCATCCGGCTGCGGCCCCGCAGCCAGCGCGCTTTCGCATTGATATAGGTGCTGACGCCGCCTCCCTCGGGCGCATAGAACATGGTGATATCGGCAAGGTGCATGACCTCACCGTAGCATCGCCATCCGGGCGGCGGCGCACGCGAACTCCCAGGAAACATCGGCCATATGTCATCCCCGCCTGCGCGGGATGACGGTCAGATGGCGCCGCCGGAACGCAGCGCGGCGATCTCTTCGGTGGAATAGCCGAGCTCAGCAAGAACGGCGTCGGTGTGCTCGCCCAGCTTGGGGCCGAGCCAGCGGGTGCCGGGCGGCGTGGCCGACAATTTCGGCGATGGGGCCGGCAGCTTGACCGGCGTGCCGTCAGCGAAGGCGTGCTGCTCGAACATGCCGCGCGCCTGGAATTGCGGGTCGCTCATCATGTCGCGCACGGAATAGATTTTTCCGCAGGGGACGTCGGCCGCCTTCAGCACGGTTAAAGCACTATCGATGGTTTGGGTGCGGCACCAGGCGCCGATGGCGTCGTCGATCTCCGCCGTGCGCGGCACACGGCCGTCGTTGCGCTGGAGCTGGGGGTCGTCCGCCATGTCCTGGCGGCCGATGGCGCTCATCAGGCGTTTGAAGATGGCGTCGCCGTTGCCGGCCACGACGATGTTCTCGCCGTCGCCGGTGGTGTAGGTATTCGAGGGCACGATGCCGGGAAGCGCGCCGCCGGTGCGCTCGCGCACCACGCCGGCCACGTCGTACTCGGGCACCAGCGACTCCATCAGGTTGAATACGGACTCGTACAAGGCCACGTCCACCACCTGCCCCTGCCCGGTCTGGTCGCGGTGGCGCAGCGCGGCCAGTGCGCCGATCACGCCATGCAGCGCCGCCACCGAGTCGCCGATGCTGATGCCGACCCGCACCGGCGGCCGGTCCGGGAAGCCGGACACGTAGCGCAGCCCGCCCATCGACTCGCCCACCGCGCCGAAGCCTGGCTGGTCCTTCATCGGCCCGGTCTGGCCAAAGCCGGACAGGCGCACCATGATCAGGCCGGGCTTTTCGAGCCGCAGCTGTTCGAAGCCGAGGCCCCATTTTTCCAGCACGCCGGGCCGGTAGTTCTCGACCACGATGTCCGCTTCCAGCGCCAGCTGGCGCGCGATGGCGCGAGCCCGTTCGTCCTTCAGGTTCAGCGTGATGGATTTCTTGTTGCGGGCCTGGACCGACCACCATAGCGAGGTGCCGTCCTTCAGCACGCGCCACTGGCGCAGCGGATCGCCGCCGTCGGGCGCTTCGACCTTGATCACGTCCGCGCCGAATTCGCCCAGCACGCGCGCGCAGAAAGGGCCCGCGATCAGCGTACCCAGTTCCAGCACCTTGATGCCTGCGAGTGCGCCCGGTCCGATCATGTGTTGCGCCGATCCAGCATGGCGCGCGCGATGGTGCCCGCGTCCACGTATTCCAGTTCGCCGCCCACCGGCACGCCGCGCGCGAGGCGGCTCACCTTCAGGCCGCGCGCCTTGAGCATCTCGCTGATGTAGTGGGCCGTGGCCTCGCCTTCATTGGTGAAGTTCGTCGCCAGCACGATCTCCTGCACTGTGCCGTTGGCTGCGCGATCGGCCAGCTTGTCCAGGTGGAGGTCTTTCGGCCCGACTCCGTCGAGCGGAGACAGGCGCCCCATCAGCACGAAGTACAGGCCTTTGTAGGTCAGGGTCTGCTCGATCATCAACTGGTCGGCCGGCGTCTCGACCACGCACAGGAGGGACGCGTCGCGCGCCTCGTCGAGGCACAGGTCGCACACCGTATCGTCGGCGAAGGTGTTGCACATCGCGCAGTGGTGGACCGTATCCACAGCCTGGTACAGCGCGCGCGACAGCATGGCCGCGCCTTCGCGGTCGTACTGCAGCAGATGGAAAGCCATGCGCTGCGCCGACTTGGGGCCGACGCCAGGCAGGCGGCGGAGCGCCTCGGTGAGGAAGTCGAGCGACTTGGACATGTCAGTCCTCGCGGAACGCGGCCAGGGCGTCCGCCGTCATCGTCGGCACGAACTCGGTGATCTCGTACAGCGCCACGCCGCCCTGCTTCAAGGGATCCTGCTCGAGCACCGCTTCCAGTTCCTCGCGCGTCTCCGCGTTGGCCAGGATGATGCCGCCGGTGCGTGGCACCTTGCGGCCGGACATGAGGAACACGCCGCGGCCGTAGTATTCGCGCAGGAAGACGCGATGCGCATCCAGCAGCGCATCCACGCCCGGGATGTCCGTGTACGTCAGCGATACGATGAACATCGCGCCTGCTTAGAACGGCATCTTGAAGCCCGGCGGCATCGGCATGCCGGCCGTGACCGAGCTCATTTTCTCGGCGGCGGTGGCTTCGGCCTTGCGCACGGCGTCGTTGAAGGCGGCGGCCACCAGGTCTTCCAGCATGTCCTTGTCGTCGCCCAGCAGCGACGGGTCGATCGAGACGCGCTTGACGTCGTTCTTGCAGGTCATGACGACCTTCACCATGCCCGCGCCGGACTGGCCTTCGACTTCGATCTGCGCCAGCGAGTCCTGCGCCTTCTTCATGTTTTCCTGCATGGCCTGGGCTTGTTTCATCAGGCCTGCGAGCTGGTTCTTCATCATGGTGGAATTCTCCGAAAGGTTCGAATTATTTGGTGTCGGTGGATGGACGCACGGAGCCCGGCACGATCATGGCGCCGAAGTCGCGCATCAGCGTCCGCACGAAGGGATCGTTGGCGACCGTCTCTTCGGCCTTGCGCTGGCACTCCTCGCGGTAAGCCTGGGCCTCCGCGCTGGCGGTGTACCACACCTGGCCGATCTCGATATCGAGGTTGATGCGCTTGGACGGAAAACGTTCCTGCAGCGCCGCCGCCAGCTTTTCCGTATTGCCGCTGGCGCGCAGCGTATCGACCGGCACCTTGAGGCGGATGGTCACCGCCGCGGCGTCGGCCTTGCAGTCGATGAGCTGGGTTTGCAGGGCCAGCTGCTGGGAGACGCCGCGCAGCGGCAGGCTCGCGGCCAGGGCCGGCCAGTTGCCGTCCCAATCCAGTTCGGGCACCGGCGTGATCACATAGGGCTCGGTCGGCGCGGCCGGCTTGGCGCGGGCTGCCGGTGCAGCGGCGGGAGCCGGGGCGGCGACAGCGCCATCGTCGAAGGACTCGGTGGCCCAGGACGGCGGTTCCTCGTCGGTCAGCACGTCCTCATACGTTTCTTCCGCAGCCTGCGGCGCGGCTTCCCAGGGTAGCGGCCCCTTGGAGGCGGACGACATCACGGGGCCGGTCGACGCGGACGGCGGCACAGGGCGCGCAGCGGCCGGCATGGACGGCGCAACCGGCGCGCCTGGCGCCGTGCCCCCCATCGCCGGCGGATTCACGGAAATCGGTGCGCTGGCCGCGGGTGGACGCGGTGCGGCCGGCGGCGGTGGCGCCGCGGGACGCGACGTCCCGCCGCCACGCGCGCCGGAGGCGGCGCGGGCCGCTTCCAGCGCCGCGTTGATGGCGGCGCGGGCGCTCGTCATCGGCGCGCTGCGCGCAGGTTCGGCCGGGGCAGCGGGCGCACTGGGCGCCTGCGGTGCGGCGTTGTTTGGTGCGGAAGCTGCCGGCGTGCCGCCGGGAGTCTGAACCGGCGCAGGCACGCCGTCCGTGGCGGGCGGCGCTGCGCTCGCCGCTGCCGCCTGTGCGGGCGCAGCCGACGCAGCATTCGCGCCGCTGGCTTCCACCGCAGCGTGCAGCGATGGACTTGGACCGGCACTGTGCGCCGACACCGCTCCCGTCATGACCGGCGCGGCACCGGCAGCTTGCGTCGGGGACGGACCTGCGACCACGCTCGGCGCAGGCGCGACCGCGACCGGCGCGGCGCCCGTCGAACCTGTCTGCGCGGCTCCGCCGTGCGAAGCCGCTGCGGCGGCGCCCGGACGAGCCGCCGGTGCGGCGGCCATGGCCGGCCGCGCGGCCGGAGCCGGACGCGCTGTCGCGGCGGCGCGCGCGCGCTCGGGACCACTGCCGCCCGCACCGTCGGCGCCGCCCATGCCCGGCCGGAAGGCCAACATACGCAGCAGCGTCATGGTGAAGCCCGCGTATTCGTCCGGCGCCAGGCCGATCTCGTTACGGCCATGGACGGCGATCTGGTAATACAGCTGCACTTCCTGCGGATCGAAGACTTCGGCCAGGCGGCGGATATCAGCCAGCTCCGGCAAGTCTTCCGGCACCGCGGTCGGCACCGTCTGCGCCAGCGCGATCCGGTGCAGCAGCGTGCCCAGGTCCTGCAACGCGCCGTTGTAGGACAGGCTGCGGCTGGCCATTTCGTCGGCGACGGCCATGAGGTCAGCGCCGTCCTGGTTGGCCAGCGCGTCGAGCAGACGGACGAGATAGGATTGGTCGAGCGCGCCGAGCATGCCCTGCACCGCGTCCAGCGTGACCTGCCCGGCCGCATAGGCGATGGCCTGGTCGGTGAGCGACAAGGCGTCGCGCATCGAGCCGTGCGCTCCCTGGGCCAGCAGGCGCAGGGCGGGCTGGTCGAAGCTGATGCCTTCCTGCCCGAGGATGTTCTCCAGGTGCCCGATGATGTGCCCCGGCGGCATCTGCTTGAGGTTGAACTGCAGGCAGCGCGAGAGCACCGTGACGGGAATCTTCTGCGGATCGGTCGTCGCCAGGATGAACTTGACGTGTTCCGGCGGCTCCTCCAGCGTCTTGAGCATCGCGTTGAACGCGTGGTTCGTCAGCATGTGGACTTCGTCGATCATGTAGACCTTGTAGCGCGCGTTCGACGGGGCGTAGATCGCCTGTTCGAGCAGCTGCGCCATTTCGTCCACGCCGCGGTTGGAGGCGGCGTCCATCTCGATGTAGTCGACGAAGCGGCCGGCGTCGATGGCCGTGCAGGCCTCGCACGCGCCGCAGGGCGTGGCGGTGACCCCGCCGCTGCCGTCCGGGCCCGTGCAGTTGAGCGACTTGGCAAGAATCCGCGAGAGCGTGGTCTTGCCGACGCCGCGGGTGCCCGTGAACAGATAGGCGTGGTGCAGCCGGCCGGTGCCGAGCGCGTGCGTGAGCGCGCGGACCACGTGCTCCTGGCCAACCAGCGTATCGAAGTTGCGGGGACGGTATTTGCGGGCGAGGACTTGATAGGACATACGGGGATTTTACCGTAAGTGGCCGCCCGGTAAACGAAAGAGGCGAGCCTGATCTGCGGCACTTGCG
>DASRUW010000178.1:0-5335 GCA_035655255.1 Telluria sp.
CCGACAACAGCCGCTTCACGTGCGAGCCCAGGATCTTCTTTCTATTCATTCACGGTCTCCGCTCTTACGACTTGGCCGGGGGCGCGGGCGGCGCTGGTGGCGCCTCCTCGGTCCCCTCCTGCTGCAGCTCCGGCATGATGCCGTCGCGCGCCACCGCCTCTTCGGTCTTCTTGTTCATCACGATGATACTGATGCGCCGGTTGATCGGATCGAAAGGATCCTTCCGGTCCAACGGGGCGGCCGACGCCAGGCCGACCACGCGCATGATTTTCGTCTCCGGCATGCCGGCGCGGGCCAGCTCGCGGCGCGATGCGTTCGCGCGCTCGGCCGACAGCTCCCAGTTGCTGTAGCCGGTGTCGGACGGATACGGCGTGGCGTCCGTATGGCCGGTCACGCTGATCTTGTTGGGCACTTCGTTGAGCACCCGGCCGATCTCGGACAGGATGATCTTGAAGTAGGGCTGCAGCTCGGCCTTGGCCAGTTCGAACATGGGGCGGTTCTGCTCGTCGACGATCTGGACCCGCAGGCCTTCGCTGGTGATGTCGAGCAGCAGCTGGTTCTTGAACTTGCGCAGGGTGGGGTTGGACTCGATGGTCTGCTCGATCTTGACCTTGAGCTGCTGGAGGCGCTGCTTCTCCTCCTTCTCCACCAGGTTCTTGGCCGCGCGCAGGTCGTAGGTCTTCTTCTCGGGCGCCATGTCGCCGCGCTTGACCTGGCCGGTACGGCGCGACAGGTCGGTGCCGCCGCCCTGAATCACCGAGGACGAGTCGCCGCTGCCCGAGCCGCCCGACATGGCGACCTTGAGCGGGGTCTTGAAGTATTCGGCGATGCCGTTCAAGTCGCCCTTGGTGGTCGAGCCGAGCAGCCACATGAGCAGGAAGAAGGCCATCATCGCGGTCACGAAGTCGGCGTAGGCGATCTTCCAAGCGCCGCCATGGTGGCCGCCGCCACCCTTCTTGATCCGTTTGACGATAATCGGTCGCAAGCCCTCATCGGCCATACCAGACTCCTGCCATGCTTACTTGGACTTCGATTTCTTGATGTGGTCTTCGAGCTCGATGAAGGTCGGGCGCTCGGTCGAATACAGCACCTTGCGGCCGAATTCCACCGCCAGCGCCGGCGCATAGCCGTTCAGGCTCGCCAGCAGCGTGACCTTCACGCACTGGTACATCTTCGCTTCCTCTTCCACTTTCTGCTCCAGCAGACTGGCCAGCGGGCCGACGAAGCCGTAGGCCAGCAAGATGCCGAGGAAGGTGCCCACCAGGGCGTGCGCGATCAGGATGCCCAGTTCGGCCGGCGGAATGCCCACCGACTCCATCGTGTGCACCACGCCCATCACGGCCGCCACGATACCGAAGGCCGGCATGCCGTCCCCCAGCTTGGCGATGCAATGGGACGGGACCATGTGTTCGTGGTGGTGGGTCTCGATTTCGTTGTCCATCAGGTTCTCGATCTGGAACGCGTCCATGTTCCCCGAGACCATCAGGCGCAGGTAGTCGGTCATGAATTCGACCACGTGGTGGTCGGCCAGCACGCCCGGGTACTTGGAGAACACGGGCGATTCTTCCGGCTTCTCGATGTCGCCTTCGATCGACATCAGGCCTTCCTTGCGCACCTTGGACAGCACGTCGAACAGGAGGGCCATCAGTTCCATGTACAGGTCGCGGGTGTAGCGCGAGCCCTGCAGGAGCTTGGGCAACGCCTTCAGGGTGGCCTTGATCGCCTTGCCGTTATTGCCGACCAAGAAGGCGCCGGCGGCGCCGCCGCCGATCATCATCAGCTCCAACGGCTGAAACAGCGCGGCGAGGTGCCCGCCGTTCAGCGCGAAACCGCCGAACACCCCGATACACACCACCACATATCCGATCAATACCAGCAAGGCAGCCTGCTCCCATTGTTAAATTTGAGTACCTATGGGTAACTACAATAACGTGAGTGAGGTTTAACGGCAAGAAAAAGTGGTTTTTCATAGGGAAAAACCGCAGCCCTGTCGTCTAAAAGTGCCAGACGTAAATAGCGGGTCCGCGATCTGTTGGAGTCACGGAAACATCGGGGGGATTTTCGGGGATGGCGAACTCATAACTGAGCAGCATGGCGCCGGGGCGCATCTCGGCGCGCGCCTTGTGCCACAGGGCCGGCATGGCCGCCGGGGAGAGGTAGGCGAACACCACGTCGAAGCCGCCGAAATCGAAGCCGTGATAGTCGCCGCGCACGAACTTGTGGTGGCCGGGGGCGAGCGCCGCGCGCAGGCGGCTCACCAGCCAGGGCAGCGGCGCGAGCTCGATGCCGGTCACGGCGCAGTCGGGACGGACCTTGGACAAATGTAAAACCAGCCCACCCAGGCCGCTGCCGACGTCGGCGATGGCGAGCGGCCGGTCCGGCGGCAACAGCCCGGCCACGGCTTCCCACACCCGCCTTCCGGACGGGTAGTACGGCACCTGGGTGCGGAAAGTCGACCAGTACAGCGCCAGCATGAAGCCGAAACACCCCAGGTACACCCAGGGCGACACCGCGGGCGACTGTGCGAACAGCAGCAATACGGGAAACAGGAACTGGATCGGCCACCACCACGGCGCCAGCCCCGCACGCCAGGACAGCACGGCCGCGAGCGCGCCCTGCACCAGGGCCGCGCTGGCATAGCCGGGCGCCAGGCCGGCGCGCGCGAGCGCGTACACGGCCAGCAGGGTCAGGGGAAAGGAAAGCAGCTGGATGAGGCCCGCACGCAGGGCGGGCGCCGCCAGCACGGAGCGCAGCAGTCGGCTCACGCAGCCAGGGCGACGGCGTCCTTGGCCTTCTTGGTCTTGCCGGCGCGCGAAGGCATGTGGCACAGGCCGCAGCGGTAGGCGCTGTTCAGGTCCATCGTGTTGACCACGAACTTGCCCTTGCAGCCGTCGCAGGCGGCGACGGTCAACATCTTGCTTTGGAAGAAGCGCACCAGGGTCCAGGCCCGCGTCAGCGACAGCACCGGCTCCTCGCCCGGCTCGGGCGGCATCTGCTCGAGGTAGAGCTGGTAGGCCTTCATGACGGCACGGATGCCGCTGGCCCCGGCGTGCTCGACCAGGAATTTGTGGATATTAATAAAGAGCGAGGAATGGATGTTCGGTTGCCAGGTCAGGAACCAGTCGGTCGAGAACGGCAGCATGCCTTTCGGCGGCGACACGCCTTTCAGCTCCTTGTACAGCTTGAGCAGGCGCTCGCGCGAGAGCGAGACTTCCGTTTCCAGCAGTTGCAGGCGGGCGCCGAGCTGGATCAGTTCGATCGCCAGCTGGATTTCCTGGGCCTCGGATACGACGCTCTTCTTGGACATGGTCTTCCCCCTCGTGTCGGATGCCGGCAACTTACGCGATCTCTTCCACAGCTTGGCCAGCCATCAGGATGGCGGCGTGCGACTGGGCGAGAACGCGGTCTTTGTTGTAGTTGGTCAGCATCGACAGGATGGCGGTGTCGTCGAAGCGGAAACGGGCCAGCATCATGTTGCCGCCAGCCAACTTCAGAATCTGGGCATTGCTCATGCCTTCGATCAAGTCGGCGATCTCCTCGGAGATGCCCAGACGGAAGATGGCGGTGACTTTGTCGGCGCGGATCATTTGCTGAGCCAGCATCAGGTAGCTGAGGTTGGCGTCACGGATCTCGGCCATCATATCGTTCGCGGTCATTTTTGCCTCTCCTTATCGTTGTTCTGGCGATGTTTGCGTTGCCAGTGAGAAGCATTGTGACCGTGCGGAAATTCGCCGTGAATAGGCGGGCGTCTGGATTTTCGGTCCGGGAATAGATGACGCGACCTGTCGGCGTTCGTCTTACAAACGCGCGCAGATCACCATGGATGTCCTGCAAAAACAAGGACTTGGGATAGCCGTTTCCGACACAAATTTTCACTTTCTCCGGGTCCTACCGCATCGACCCGTGTACCTTTTACGGCACAGTTTTCAGGAACTTTAGGGTTGTCGCGAACTTTTTTTCAAATTTTTTCAAAAAATTCGGACGCATTCCCGCCCTATCGAATCCGGTAACGGCAGCGTTTTCGAAAACTTTAGGGTTTGGAGCAAAAATTTTTGAATTTTTTTGCCGTTACCCAGCTGACAACAATTTGACGCCTAAACTACCGCAAAGCTTGGTACACTCGCGCTTCGCCATACAAGACTGCACACCATGCACGCGACACCCCTTTGGGACATCAGCCCAACGATCTCGGCTGGCATTCCCGTCTGGCCCGGCGACACGCCGTTCGCGGCCAGCCCCACCTGGGAGATCAAGGACGGCTGCCCGGTCCACGTGAGCCGGATGACCATGACCACCCACCTGGGCGCCCACACGGACGCCCCCTCGCATTACGATCCGGCCGGCCCGGCCATCGACCAGGTCGATCTGCACCGGTACATCGGCCCCTGCCGTGTGGTGCACTGCATCGGCACTGCGCGGGTCGAGGCGGCAGACCTTACCGGAAAACTAAGCGACACGCCGCCACGCTTGATCGTGCGTACTTACGCCAGCGCGCCGCGCGCGGCCTGGGACCCGCACTTCCCCGCCATCGCACCCGAGGCGATCGACCTGCTGGCGGCCCACGGCGTGGTCCTGATCGGCACCGACGCCGCCTCGCTCGATCCGCAGGACTCCAAGACCATGGACGCGCACCACGCCGTGCGCCGCCACGGGATGGCGATTCTGGAAGGCGTGGTGCTGGACGAGGTGCCGGAGGGCGACTACGAACTGGTCGCCCTGCCCCTCAAGCTGGCCGGAATGGACGCCAGCCCGGTGCGCGCCATCCTGCGCCCGCTTCCCGCCACGGAGCAGCCATGAGCGACCGTGCACACTGCCTGGCGCTGGACGCCGCCGACCCGCTCGCGCCCCTGCGCGAGCGCTTCGCCCTGCCGGAAGGCGTCATCTATTTAGACGGCAATTCGCTCGGCGCCCGCCCCAAGGCGGCGCTGGAGCGGGCCGCCCAGGTCATCGGCGCCGAATGGGGGCGCGACCTGATCACCAGCTGGAACACGGCCGGCTGGTTCGCCCTGCCCGGCCGCCTGGGCGACCTGCTGGCGCCCATCGTCGGCGCCCGCCCCGGCGAAGTGGTGGTCACCGACACCACCTCGCTCAACCTGTTCAAGGCGCTGGCCGCCGCCCTGCACCTGCAGCGGGCCACGCCGCGCCGCGTGATCGTCACCGAGCGCAGCAACTTCCCGACCGACATCTACATGGCCGAGGGCCTGACCTCCTGGCTCGACCGCGGCTACCAGCTGCGCCTGGTCGATACGCCCGAGGAGCTGGCCGCCGCCATCGACGCCGACGTCGCCGTCGTCATGCTCACCCACGTGAACTACCGCACCGGCTACCAGCACGA
>DASRUW010000179.1:0-11779 GCA_035655255.1 Telluria sp.
AAGGGCCGCTGGATCCTGACGGCGGGCCTGGGCGGCATGGGCGGCGCCCAGCCGCTGGCCGCCACCATGGCCGGCGCCGTGTCGCTGACGGTCGAGTGCCAGCAGAGCAGCATCGACTTCCGCCTGCGCACCCGCTACCTCGACAAGCAGGCCGCCACCATCGACGAGGCGCTGGAACTGGTCAAGCATCACACGGCGCGCGGTGACGCGATCTCCATCGGCCTGCTGGGCAACGCGGCCGAAGTGCTGCCGGAACTGGTGCGCCGCGCCAAAGAGGGTGGCCTGATTCCCGACCTGGTGACGGACCAGACCTCCGCCCATGACCTGATCAACGGCTACCTGCCGCGCGGCTGGAGCGTGGCCGACTGGAAGAGCGCACAGCAGGACCCGGAGCGCCACGCGCGCCTGAAGGCCGCCGCCGCCGATTCGTGCGCCGCCCACGTGCAAGCCATGCTTGAATTCCAGGCATTGGGCGCGCAGGTGGTCGACTACGGCAACAACATCCGCCAGGTGGCGCTGGACCAGGGCGTGGCCAACGCCTTCGCCTTCCCCGGTTTCGTCCCGGCCTACATCCGCCCGCAGTTCTGCGAAGGCCGCGGCCCGTTCCGCTGGGTGGCCCTGTCCGGCGACCCGGAGGACATCTACAAGACCGACGCCAAGATCAAGGAACTGTTCCCGCACCACGCCCGGGTGCACCGCTGGCTGGACATGGCGCGCGAGCGCATCGCCTTCCAGGGCCTGCCGGCGCGCATCTGCTGGCTGGGCCTGGGCGAGCGCCACCTGGCCGGCCTGGCCTTCAACGACATGGTCCGCCGCGGCGAGCTGAAGGCGCCGATCGTGATCGGCCGCGACCACCTCGACACCGGCTCCGTGGCGAGCCCGAACCGCGAGACGGAAGCGATGAAGGACGGCACCGACGCGGTGTCTGACTGGCCGCTCCTGAACGCCATGCTCAACACGGCCGGCGGCGCGACCTGGGTCTCGCTGCACCATGGCGGCGGCGTCGGCATGGGCTACTCCCAGCATGCCGGCGTGGTGATCGTGGCCGACGGCACGGACGCCGCGGACAAGCGCCTGGCGCGCGTGCTGGTCAACGACTGCGCCAGCGGCGTGATGCGCCATGCGGACGCCGGCTATGAAACCGCCATCGAATGCGCCAAGCGCTTCGGCCTCAACCTCCCGATGATCAAGTAAGCCATGACGATACTTCTGAAACCCGGCGCGCTCACGCTCGGCGAACTGCGCGCCGTCTGGAACAGCCACCGCCCGCTCAAGCTCGACCCGGCCGCCTACGCCGACATCAAGGCCTCGGCCGCCGCCGTCGACGCCATCGTCGCCAAGGGCGGTCCGGCCTACGGCATCAACACCGGCTTCGGCCTGCTGGCCAAGACCCGCATCCCCGACGAGAAGCTGGAAGAGCTGCAGCGCAACCTGATCCTGTCGCACGCCGTGGGCACGGGCGACCTCATGTCCGACCAGGTGGTGCGCCTCGTCATGCTGATGAAGATCGGCAGCCTGGCGCGCGGCTTCTCGGGCGTGCGCCCGCTGATCGTCAACACCCTGATCGCCCTGTACAACGCGGGCATCATGCCGGCCATTCCCGCCAAGGGTTCGGTCGGCGCCTCGGGCGACCTGGCGCCGCTGGCGCACATGACGCTGGCCATGCTGGGCGAGGGCGAGGTGCGCGTGGAGGGCAAGCTCGTCCCCGCCGCCGACGCTTTGCGCCAGGCCGGCATCGAGCCGGTGGTGCTGGCGGCGAAGGAAGGCCTGGCCCTGATCAACGGCACCCAGGTGTCGGCCGGCCTTGCGCTGCACGGCCTGTTCCTGGCCGAGCGCCTGCTGGAGGCGGGCATGGTGGCCGGCGCCCTGTCGCTGGACGCGGCCAAGGGCAGCGACGCGCCGTTCGACTCGCGCGTGCACGCCGTGCGCGGGCAGCCGGGCCAGATCGCCGCGGCCGGCATCTACCGCCAGCTGGTGGCCGGCAGCGCGATCCGCGCCTCGCACCTGGTCGGCGACGAGCGGGTACAGGACCCGTACAGCCTGCGCTGCCAGCCGCAGGTGATGGGCGCGGTGATGGACGTGATCGGCAACGCCGCGCGCACCCTGCTGATCGAGGCCAACGCCGTCACCGACAATCCGCTGATCTTCCCGGAGACGGGCGACATCATCTCGGGCGGCAACTTCCATGCCGAACCGGTCGCCTTCGCGGCCGATACGCTGGCGCTGGCGATCGCGGAGATCGGCGGCCTGGCCGAGCGCCGCATCGCGCTGCTGATCGACGCCACCCTGTCGGGCCTCCCGCCCTTCCTGGTGCGTTCCCCGGGCGTCAATTCCGGCTTCATGATCGCCCACGTCACGGCCGCCGCGCTGGCGTCGGAGAACAAGTCCCTGGCCCATCCCGCCAGCGTGGACAGCCTGCCCACTTCCGCCAACCAGGAAGACCACGTCAGCATGGCCACCTTCGCGGCGCGCCGTTTGCACGAGATGGCGCACAATACGGCTGTCATCGTCGGCATCGAGCTGCTGGCCGCCGCGCAGGGCATCGATTTCCACCGCCCCCTGCGCTCGTCGGACCATTTGGAACACGTGCATGCGCAGCTGCGCGAGCGGGTCGCCTTCTTCGACGTGGACCGCCTGTTCGCGCCGGATATCGAAGCGGCCAAGCGCATGGTGCTGGAAGGCGCCCTGAGCGCCGAGTGCAAGGCGCTGTTCGCGCCGCTGTATGCCTGAAGGGGAAGCGGGACACATGGATTTCCAGTTCAAGGCGGGGAGCATCCCGCTGCTCGTGTCGATGCCGCACGTCGGCACCGACATCCCGGACGACATCGCCGCGCGCCTGACGCCCGCGGCGCTGGCGCGGCCTGATACCGATTGGCACCTGCCGGAGCTGTACGGCTTCCTCGGCGAGATGGGCGCGTCCACCATCGCCGCGCGCTGGTCGCGCTACGTGATCGACCTGAACCGCCCGCCGGAGGACACCAACCTCTATCCCGGCATGGACACCACCGGCCTGTGCCCGGTCGATACCTTCCATCGTGAGCCGCTGTACCGCGACGGCGCCGGGCCCGACGCGGCCGACGTGCGGCGCCGCCTGGAAGCGTACTGGCAGCCCTACCATCGCCAGCTGGCGGCGGAACTGGAACGCCTGCTGACGCTGCACGGCCGGGTGGTGCTGTGGGACGCCCACTCGATCGCCTCGATCTGCCCGCGTTTCTTCGAGGGCAAGCTGCCCGACCTGAATTTCGGCACCGCGGACGGCAAGTCCTGCGCGCCCGCCATGCAGGACGCGGTGACGGCCGTGGCGCGGTCGCAGGACCGCTTCACGGTGGCCGTCAACGGTCGCTTCAAGGGCGGCTACATCACCCGCCACTACGGCCAGCCGGAGCGTGATGTGCACGCGATCCAGCTCGAGATGTGCCAGTGCCTGTACATGGACGAAACCGCGCCTTTCGGCTATCGGCCGGATCTGGCGGCCGAGGTGCAGCACGTGCTGCGCGGCGCGGTCGGCGCTGCGCTGGACTGGGTGCGCGCATGAACGCCCTGTTCGCGCGCCACGCACTGCTGCCGGAAGGCTGGCGCGCGAACGTGCTGCTGTCCTGGGACGCGGCGGGCGACCTCACGGCCGTCGCGCCGGACTCGGATGCGGGCGGGGCACCGGAAGCGGCCTTCGTCCTGCCCGGCATGGTCAACCTGCATTCGCACGCCTTCCAGCGCGCCATCGCCGGACTGACGGAAAAAGGCGGGCCGGGCCCGGACAGCTTCTGGACCTGGCGCGACCTGATGTACCGCTTCGCGCGCACCGTCACGCCGCGCCACATGCAGGCCATCGCCGCGCAGCTGTACGTAGAGTGCCTGCGTCACGGCTACACCTCGCTGTGCGAATTCCACTACGTGCAGCGCGACCCGAACGGGGAGATGTACACGCCGCCCGCGCTGGCGGCCGAACACGTCATCGCCGCGGCGGGCGACGCCGGCATCGGCATGACCATGTTGCCTGTCCTGTACAGCTACGCGGGCTTCGGCGCCCAGCCGCTCAGGCCGGAGCAGCAGCGCTTTCGCACCGACGCGCGCGACGTGCTGCGCATCGTGGAGGCGCTCGAACCGCTGCGTTCGCGCCAGGTGGAAGTCGGCGTGGCGCCGCACTCGCTGCGCGCGGCGGATATCGGCGACATCCTGCGCCTGCAGCAGTCGCTGCCCGCGGGGCGTCCGGTCCACATCCACATCGCCGAGCAGCAGGGCGAGGTCGAACAGTGCGTGCAGCATACCGGCAAGCGTCCGGTGCGCCACCTGCTCGACGAGCTGGACGTGAACCAGCGCTGGTGCCTGGTCCACGCCACGCACCTGACCGAGGACGAGATCGCCGGCATCGCCCGCAGCGGCGCCGTGGCGGGACTGTGCCCGACCACGGAGGCCAACCTGGGCGACGGCCTGTTCCCGCTCGAACCCTACCTGGAGCAGGGCGGGCGCTTCGGCGTCGGCAGCGACAGCCACGTCTCGCAAAGCCCGGTGGAGGAACTGCGCTGGCTGGAATACGGACAGCGCCTGCTGCACCAGCGCCGCAACATCGCCTGCGGGCCCGATCAGCGCGACGTGGCGCAGTTCCTGTGGCAGGGCGCCCTCGCGGGCGGCGCGCAGGCAAGCGGGCGCCCAGTGGGGGCGCTGGCCGCCGGCCGCCGCGCCGACCTGCTGGTGCTCGACGACACGCACCCGAACCTGTACGGCGCCGGCCCGGACGACGTGGCCGGCATCTTCCTATTCAGCGGCAACGACAATCTCGTGCGCGACGTGCTGGCCGGCGGCCAGTGGGTGGTGCGCGGCGGGGCGCATCGCGCCCAGCGCGAAGTGGCGGAGCGCTTCCAATCCGCCCTGGCCGAACTTCGGGAGGCTGCCAGATGACGACCCGCTTGATCCCTTACTCCAGCCTGGAGGCCTCGCCATGGAAGAACGGCGGCGGCAGCACGACCGAAATCGCCATTGCGCCCGGCGGCGCGAGTTTCCATGATTTCGACTGGCGCGTGAGCCTGGCGACCATCGGGCACGACGGCCCGTTTTCCGTCTTCGAAGGGATCGACCGCACCCTGGCGCTGGTGGAAGGGCGCGGCGTGCTGCTCGATATCGACGGCGGCAAGCGCAAGGCGGTGCTGGACGAAGCCTCGCCGGTCTTCGAATTCGCGGGCGAGCATGGCGTGGAGGCCTTGCTGGTCGATGGCCCGACGCGCGACTTCAACGTAATGACCCGGCGCGACGTCTGCGACCATCAGCTGGGACGGCGCGAGCTGTCCGGCCAGTGCGAATTCGCCCCGCGCGGCGACGTGACCCTGATGTTCCTCGCATCCGGCGACGGCCTCGAACTGCGCAACGGCGACGAACGCATCTCCCTGGTCCGCTACGACACGGTCGCCTTCGAAGGCCCGAGCCGCTGGACGCTGGACGCCACCGACGCCACCGTCTTCGTGGTGGACATCACCTATGCATGACACGCTGTACACCAACGCCCACCTGGCGACCATGGTGGACGGTTATGGCGAGCTGCCCGACGGCGCTCTCGCCGTCAAGGATGGACGCATCGCCTGGATCGGCCCGCGCGCGCAGGCGCCCGCGGCGCGCGCCGTGCACGACTGCGGCGGAGCCTGGATCACGCCCGGCCTGATCGACTGCCACTCCCACATCGTCCATGCCGGCAACCGCAGCGGCGAATGGGAAGCGCGCTTGAACGGCGCCACCTACGAGGACATCGCGCGCGCCGGCGGCGGCATCATGTCCACCGTACGCGCGACCCGCGCCGCCAGCGAGGACGAGCTGCTGCGCCAAAGCCTGCCGCGCGTCGCAGCCCTGCTGGCGGAAGGCGTCACCACGCTGGAGATCAAGAGCGGCTACGGCCTGGATGCGGAGAACGAGGCCAAGATGCTGCGCGTGGCGCGCCGTGTCGGCCAGGTGCTGCCGGTAAGCGTGCGCACCACCTACCTCGGCGCCCACGCGCTGCCGCCGGAATTCGCGGGCCGCCCCGACGACTACATCGATGCGGTCTGCGCCCAGGTCGCGGACATGGATGCCGACGCGGTGGACGTGTTCTGCGAGCGCATCGGCTTCACCAATGCGCAGACGCGGCGCGTGTTCGAGGCTGCCAAGCGCCGGGGCCTGCCGGTGAAGCTGCATGCCGAGCAGCTCTCGGACCAGCAGGGCGCGGCCCTGGTGGCGGAGTTCGGCGGCTTGTCGGCGGACCACCTCGAACACCTGAGCGAAGCGGGCATCGCCGCCATGGCGCGCGCCGGCACGGTCGCCGTGCTGCTGCCCGGCGCCTACTACTTCCTGCGCGATACCACGCCCCCGCCGGTCGAACGCCTGCGCGCCGCCGGCGTGCCGATGGCCGTCGCCACCGACTGCAATCCCGGCACCTCTCCCATGACCTCGCTGCTGCTGGCCCTGAACATGGCCTGCACCCTGTGGCGCCTGACGCCGCAGGAAGCCCTGTCCGGCGCGACCGTGCACGCCGCGCGTGCCCTCGGCCTGCAGGCGGAAGCGGGCACGCTGGAAGTGGGCAAGCGCGCCGACCTCGCCCTCTGGTCCATCGCCCGTCCGGCCGACCTGGCCTATGCGCTGGGCTTCAATCCCTGCCGCGGCGTGGTCAACGCCGGCGTGTGGCGCGACCCGGTGGTAAGCTTGCCGGGTTGATCCACCACGCCGGGAGGGCGCGTGCTTCGCTGTCTGTTCGTACTGGTGCTGGCCTGCGCCATGCAGCCGGCCTGCGCGGCCGACGTGCTGCGCGTCGGCTCCAAGCGCTTTACCGAGTCCTACATCCTGGGCGAGATCCTGACCCAGACCGCGCAGCGCGCGGGCGCGCCGGCGGAGCACCGCCAGGGCCTCGGCAACACCGCCATCGTGCTGGCCGCGCTGCGCGCCGGCGCCATCGACGTGTATCCGGAATACATCGGCACCATCGACCGCGAAATCCTCGGCAACGCCGGCGCCTCGACGCCGGCATCCCTGCAGGCGCAACTGCGCGCGCTGGGCCTGGGCATGGCGGTTCCCCTTGGTTTCAACGACTCCTATGCGCTGGCGGTGCGCGACGAGGCGGGCGGCCCCGCCAAGGTGTCCGACCTGGCAGCCAGGCCGGAGCTGCGCTTCGGCCTGTCACACGAATTCATCGGCCGCGCGGATGGCTGGGAAGGGCTGGCCGCGCGCTACGCCCTGCCGCAGCGCCCGGCGGGCCTCGATCACGGGCTGGCCTATGCGGCCCTGGCTGAACGCAAGGTCGACGTCATCGACATCTATTCGACGGACGCGCGCATCCGCCAATACCGCCTGCGCGTGCTGGCGGACGACAAGGCCTTCTTCCCGCGCTACGACGCCGTGCTGCTGTACCGGTTGGACCTGCCGCAGCGTCTTCCCGCCGCCTGGCAGGCTTTGCTTCGCCTGGAACGGCGCATCGACGAAGCCACGATGGTGGCGATGAATGCGCAAGCGGAGCTCGATGGCAAAGGCTTCGCGGAGATCGCGCGCGCCTGGCTGGACGGGCAGGGCGGCAAGCGCGCGGCGCACACGGGCGGCCTGTGGCAGCGCCTGTTCGGGCCGGATTTCCTGCGCCTGACCGGCCAGCACGTGTGGCTGGTGGCGGTGTCGCTGGCGCTGGCCTGCGTGGCGGGCGTGCCGCTCGGCGTCGCGGCGGCCACCCTGCCGGCGCTGCGCCAGCCGGTGCTGGCGCTGGCGGGCGTGCTGCAGACCATCCCGTCGCTGGCGCTGCTGGCGATCCTGATTCCCATCATGGGCGCCATCGGGACGATCCCCGCGCTGGTCGCCCTGTTCCTGTACGCCCTGCTGCCGATCGTGCGCACCACCTGCACCGGCCTGCTGGAAGTGCCGGCCGGCCTGCGCCTGGCCGCGCGCGCGCTCGGCCTCGGTACGCGCGACCGGCTGCTGGCGGTGGAGCTGCCGCTGGCGCTGCCGTTCATCCTGGCGGGCGTGAAGACGGCGGCGGTGATGAGCGTGGGAACGGCGACCATCGCCGCCTTCATCGGCGCCGGCGGCTACGGCGAACGCATCACCACCGGCCTGGCCCTGAACGACACCAACCTGATGCTGGCCGGCGCCATCCCCGCGGCCGTCCTTGCCCTGCTCACCCAGGCCCTGTTCGAGCTGGCCGAACGCCGCCTGGTCCGCCGCGCGCGCTGACGAGCGGAGCTTGCGCTACGTCAAAACGCATCCGGCGGGAAGCGTTACAGTTTGCAAACGGAAGTAATTAATTGTAAGGAATATACCGATCACGCCGCCGAAGAACTACATTGAAGGCGTTACAGTCTCCCCTCCCCATTCCACATGGGTTCGCCCACGGTCTCATTTCCGGCCGTGGGCTTTTTCTTTCAGGCTTCGGTGCGCGCCAGCTGGGAGAGGGCGGAGCCGGTGACGCGGCAGATGCGCCAGTCGGGCAGCAGCTCGGCGCCCATGCCCTTGTAGAAGTCGATCGCGTTCTCGTTCCAGTCCAGCACCGACCATTCGAAGCGGCCGCAGTCGCGCTCGACGGCGATGCGGGCCAGCTCCACCAGCATCTGGCGGCCGTAGCCCTTGCCGCGGTGCGCCTGCTTGACGTACAGGTCCTCGAGGTACAGGCCCTTGCGGGTCAGGAAGGTCGAGAAGTTGTGGAAGAACAGGGCGAACGCCACCACCTCGCCGTCCTCCACGCCCACGATCGCCTCGGCCGCCGGGCGGTCGCCGAACAGGCCGTCATGCAGCTGGGCTTCGGTCGCGACGACCAGGTGTTCGAGCTTTTCGAACACGGCCAGCTCCACGATCATGTCGTAGATGTGGCAGATATCGGCCGGTTCGGCCGGACGGATGGAAAACGAATGGGCAGGACTCATAGGGTTTCAGCGACGGTGTTGACGGGGATTGCGGCGGGCTTGGGCACGGGCGTACGCACGGCCCAGGCCACGCTGGACAGGCACAATACCATGCCCAGCCACTCCAGGGGCCCCGGCGCGTAGTGCTCCAGGCGGATCGAGAGCAGCACCGAGATCACCGGCGTGATCACGCCGATGTACACGGCCTTCTGCGAGCCGATGCGGGCGATCAGCGTGAAGTAGGCGAAGAAGGCGATCACGGAGCCGAACAGCGACAGGTACAGCAGCCCGGCCCAGTAGCGCGGCGTGGCCGGCAGCACGAAGGATGCGCCGGTCAGCAGGGCCCAGACGGCGACCAGGGCCGCGCCCCAGAACATCGACCAGGCCATGGTGAGCATGAGGTTGTCGGACTGCTCGCGCACCTTCACCACCACCACGTTGCCGGCGGTGCTGGCCAGCGTGGCCGCGATGGCGACCGGCAGGCCGATCAGGAAGCTGCCGCTGCCACCCTGCAGGATCTCCTGCCAGGCACCGGTGATCGAATGCCAGAACAGCATGCCGACGCCCGCGATGGCGACCGCGCCCGCGGCCCAGGTGCGCCAGTAGATCGGCGTGCCGAGCGCGACGCGGTTGAAGATCGGATTCCAGAACACCATCAGCGCGAACAGCACGGCCACCAGGGCCGACACGAGATACTGTTCGGAGGTGTAGGTGCACAGGTAGGACAGGCAGAAGGTGAAGAAGCCCTGCAGCAGGGTCCACTTCTGGACGCGCCAGGGCAGGGCGAGCTTGCGGTCGCGCAGGAAGCAGTAGGCGAACAGGACGGCCGAGGCCAGCCCGAAGCGGTAGACCACCGACACGGCCGGCGCCACCTCGCCCAGCTGGAGGGTGATCGCGTAGAAGGTCGAGCCCCAGATCAGCGAGGCGATGGCGAAGAGGAGCGGGGAAGACATCCGGCAAGTATACGGACAAACGCCGTAGCTTGCCGGAGGCGGGAAAAACGCTTAGTGGGTCACGCGGGTGCTGCGGCCGTCCGACAGCAGGCGCACGCGCTCGCCCGGGCGGAACATCTCGTCCGCTTCCTGGGTGATGGCGCGCAGTTCGCCGTTGTCGAGCTTGACGGTGATCTCGAAGCCCTTGCGCTGGTTGGCGTTCTTTTCGATGGACTGGCCGATGATGCCGCCGGCGACCGCGCCCGCGATGGCCGCCGCCGCCGAGCCCTTGCCGCCGCCCACGTTGGAGCCGGCGATGCCGCCCAGCGCCGCGCCGGTCATGACGCCGGTGCCGTTTTCGCCCAGGTTGATGGTCACGTCGCGCACCGATTCCACGGTGCCCATGCGCACGCTCATCTCGTTCATCGTCTGGCGCGGGCTGTAGGTGCTGCCGGAGCGGACGGTGGTCACGCAGCCGGCCAGGCTGGCGATGGCGAGGACGAGGACGGCGGTCTTGATAGCTTTCATGTGGACTCCCTGATATTTGAATGTGATCGAAAGCATAAGTCCAAAGGCCGAGCTGGCGCTACCCGCAATTGGTAAGTATCTGTTACTTCACCTCAATGGTACCGTTATTCAGTACCGTAGCTTGAGGCGGCGGTACAGGAAGCTGAGCACGAACAGGGGGCCGATCAGGAGGAAGCGCAGGTCCTCCAGGAAGGACGGCTTCTTGCCCTCGATCTGGTGGCCGATGAACTGACCGATCCAGGCCAGCACGAAGATCGCGACCGACAGCGGCAGCACGGCCTGGGGCGGCAGGGCCGCCAGCACGGCCAGCATCGCGCCGGCCATCAGCGCCATGCCGGCTGCGAACGGCGGCGACAGCTTGACGTAGTAGGCCAGCGAGGCCAGGGCGACGGCGACGGCGACGGTCCAGTGCAAGGTCCAGAACAGGCCGAGCGCGGTGAACACGATCACCGGCACGCAGACGAAGTGGATGATCTCGTTGGTCGGGTTGCGGTGGCTCTCCGTGTACTTGGCGAGCAGGGTGTCGATCTGGCGGGGCTCGGACATGCGGGTCTCCTGGCGGTTCTTGGTCTGGCGCCGATTCTACACTTTCAGCGCCCGCCTGAAACGTCGATGAAGCTGGCCGTGGTGTACGACGCTTCCGGCGACAGCAGCCACAGGATGGCGCGCGCCACCTCTTCCGGCTGGCCGCCCCGCTGCATCGGCACCGAGGTCTTGAGGCGCTCCACACGGCCCGGCTCGCCGCCGTCGGCGTGGATGTCGGTGTAGATCAGGCCGGGGCGCACGCCGTTCACGCGGATGCCTTCGTTCGCCACTTCCTGCGCCAGGCCCAAGGTGAGCGTGTCCAGCGCCGCCTTGGACGCGGCGTAGTCGACATAGGAGTTCCCCGAGCCGAGCACCGCCGCGCGCGAGGACACGTTGACGATGGCGCCGCCCTGGCCGCCGCGCCGGGTCGACATGCGCAGCACCGCCTCGCGCGCGCACAGGAAGGGGCCGGTCACGTTGGTGGTCAGCATGCGGTTGATGCGCGCGGCCGTCATGGTCTCGACGCGCATCTGGCGGTCGATCACGCCGGCGTTGTTGACCAAGGCATCGAGGCGCCCGAAGCGCGCGTCCACGGCGCGGAACAGGCTCACCACCTGCTCCTCGGCGCCGACGTCGGCCGGGAAGAGTTCGGCCGTGCCGCCGGCGGTGCGGATGCGCTCCGCCACGGCCTGGGCGGCTTCGTGGTTGCGGTGGTAGTTGAGGGCGACGGCGTAGCCGGCCTGCGCGGCCAGTTCGGCGCAGGCGGCGCCGATGCCGCGGCTCGCGCCCGTGATCAGGATGGTTTTCATGCTTGCTATGATAGCGCCATGTCCGCCGCCGAATCCCGCAAGCGCTGCTTCCCTCCCGTCGCCGACGACCGCACCCGCGTCCTGATCCTGGGCAGCCTGCCGAGCGAGAAGTCGCTCGCCCTCGGCCAGTACTACGGCAACCCGCAGAACA
>DASRUW010000180.1:0-8232 GCA_035655255.1 Telluria sp.
ACCACTCGCGCGTGTCCGAATGGCGCGACTGCCTGGATTTCGACGCCGAACGCTACGCCGCCATCTTCGACGCCGCCACTGCCAACGGGGACAGCCCGGTCGACATCCGGCCGCACCTGTCCGGCAACGCCCGCCTCTTCACGGCCGAGGAAGCGGTGGCGGCGGGCATCATCCACGGCGCCGCCCAGGCCCACCTGCCGCCCATGGGTGCCACTTCGCATTGGTGGAATGGCTAGTGTCTTGCGATACAATGGCCTGATCATCATTGCCACACCGTTCACTTGGACACCATTCCGATATGGGTGCTGATTCTCGCACTCGCCCTCCTGATTCTCTGTTCCGGCTTCTTCGCCATGGCGGAAACCGCCCTGATGGCGGCCAACAAATACCGCCTGCGCCACCAGGCCAAGCGCGGTAGCAAGGCCGCCGCCACCACGCTCTGGCTGCTGGAGCGCACCGACAAACTGCTGTCCCTGGTCCTGATCGCCAACACCCTGATCAACGCCATGGCCACCGCCCTGGTGACGGCCATCGCCATCCTGTTCTTCGGCCACCACGAGGAAGTGATCACCATCGCCACCGGGGTGGTGGCCTTCCTGCTGATCGTGTTCGCCGAGATTTCGCCCAAGGTGATCGGCGCGACCTTCCCCGAGAAGATCGCGCTGCCCACGGCCATGATCCTGAAGCCCCTGATGGCGCTGGCCAAGCCCGTCATCTGGTTCGTCAACCTGTTCGTGAGCCTGGTGCTCAAGCCCTTCCGCATCAATTCGCCCGAGCACGCGCACCAGCACCGCCTCTCGCCCGAGGAGCTGCGCTCGGTGGTGCTGGAAGGCAGCACCTTCATCCCGCAAAAGCACAAGAGCATCCTGCTCAACCTGTTCGACCTGGAGAAGATCTCGGTCGAGGACATCATGACACCGCGCGCCCAGATCGAGGCGCTCGACCTGGCCGTGCCGGTCGCGGAGATCCTCGGCCAGCTGGCCACCTGCTACCACAACAAGCTGCCCGTCTACGAAGGCGAGATCAACCGCATCGTCGGCATCCTGCACGTGCGCAAGGCGCTCGGCCTGCTCAACCAGGAAGGCGAGCTGGAGGCCGAGGACTTCCGCGCCCTGCTGACCGCCCCCTACTTCATCCCGGTGGAGACGGGCGTGTTCACCCAGCTCCAGTACTTCCAGGAGAACAAGGAGCGCATGGGCATCATCGTCGACGAATACGGCGAGGTGCAGGGCCTGGTGACCCTGGACGACATCATCGAGGAGATGATCGGCGAATTCACCACCACCATGCCAGGCGCCTCGCGCGCCGAGGGCTCGGGCTGGAACGCACAGGGCGAATGCCTGCTGGAGGGGTCGACCCCGCTGCGCGACGTCAACAAGCGGCTCGGCCTGCATTTCCCCCTGGACGGACCGAAGACCCTCAACGGCCTGCTGCTGGAACAGCTGCAGGAGATTCCCGAGGCGCCGATCGCGATCCAGCTGCACGGCTGCGTGATCGAAGTCGTGCAGGTCCAGAACCAGTCCATTAAAGTTGTAAAGCTAATTAACAGGCTTAGCAAAAGACACATTTGACGTGGCGCGCGCGCCTCTCGAAGCGTCGGAAACACTTTACAAATCAAGGCCCTGAGGGCATGATCCAAGGCAACATCCGGTGCTGTATGCATGCAGCGGAATTTGTTCGTCCACCGATCGCGATCAGGCATTTATGGCTGCAGTCCTACCCACCACCACGCCAGGCACCCAGCTGCCGGGTTTGGCGCGTGCGTTGATGCAGGCCAACCGGCTGTCCGCGCCGCAGATCGACTCCCTGCTCAAGAAAGCCAGCGCCGACAAGGCGCCCTTCATCGACGTGCTCTTGGAGAGCAACGCGATCGACGCGCGCGCACTGGCCGCGTTCTGCTCCGAAACCTTCGGCTATCCGCTGATGGAGCTGAGCGCGCTCGACCTGAACTACCTGCCGCAAAAAGCCATCGACGCCAAGCTGGTGCAGGCGCAGCGCGTGATCGCCCTGTCCAAGCGCGGCAACAAGCTGTCGGTGGCCATCTCCGATCCGACCAACCTCGCCGCGCTCGACCAGATCAAGTTCCAGAGCGAGTCGTCGGTGGAGCCCGTCATCGTGGCCCACGACGCCCTGCTCAAGCTGCTCGAGGCGATGAACAAGAGCGCGGTGGACAGCCTCAACGAGCTGGCCGGCGACGACAGCGAGATCCAGTTCGCGGAAGAGGACGCGCCCAGCGAGGCGGCGTCCGACCCCAACGCCGAGGTCGAGGACGCGCCCATCGTCCGCTTCCTCAACAAGATCCTGCTCGACGCGCTCAACATGGGCGCCTCGGACATCCACTTCGAGCCGTTCGAGAAGTTCTACCGCATCCGCATGCGCGTCGACGGCGTGCTGCGCGAGCATGCCCAGCCGCCGGTGGCGATCCGCGACAAGCTGGTCTCGCGCATCAAGGTGCTGTCCAAGCTCGACATTTCGGAAAAGCGCATCCCGCAGGACGGCCGCATGCGCCTGGTGGTCTCGCCCACCAAGACGATCGACTTCCGCGTCTCGACCCTGCCGACGCTGTTTGGCGAAAAGACCGTCATGCGTATCCTGGACGCAAGCCAGGCCACGCTGGGCATCGACGCCCTCGGCTACGACCCCAGCCAGAAGGAACTGCTGCTCGCGGCGATCGAACGGCCGTACGGCATGGTGCTGGTGACGGGGCCGACCGGTTCGGGCAAGACGGTGTCCCTGTACACCTGCCTCAACATTCTCAACAAGCCCGGCATCAACATCTCCACCGCGGAAGACCCGGCCGAGATCAACCTGCCCGGCATCAACCAGGTCAACGTGAACGACCGGGCCGGCCTCACCTTCGCCGCCGCGCTCAAGTCCTTCCTGCGCCAGGACCCCGACATCATCATGGTCGGCGAGATCCGCGACCTGGAGACGGCCGACATCGCGATCAAGGCCGCCCAGACCGGCCACATGGTGTTCTCCACCCTGCACACCAACGACGCGCCGTCGACCCTGACCCGCCTCATGAACATGGGCGTGGCCCCGTTCAACATCGCCTCCTCGGTCATCATGATCACGGCCCAGCGCCTGGCGCGCCGCCTGTGCACCCAATGCAAGGCGCCGCTCGAGACCGACCGCGCGGTGCTGCTGGCGGCCGGCTACCGGGAGACCGACCTGGACGGCAGCTGGGTGCCCTACGGCCCGGTCGGCTGCGAGCGCTGCAATGGTCTCGGCTACAAGGGCCGGGTCGGCATCTATCAGATCATGCCGATCAGCCCGGCCATCGAAAAACTGATTCTCCAGCAGGGTAACGCGATGGAAATCGCGGCCCAGTCCGAAGCGGAAGGCGTGAACTCGCTGCGCCGCTCCGGTCTCATGAAAGTGATGCAGGGCCTGACCAGCCTCGAAGAAGTGCTGGGTTGCACCAACGAATAGGACAGATTATGGCTACCTCCCCCGCCAAGGCCGACAAGGAAATCATCTTCTCCTGGGAAGGCAAGGACAAGACCGGCAAGTCCGTCAAGGGCGAGCTGCGCGCGGCCGGCGAAGCGATCGTCAACGTCACGCTGCGGCGCCAGGGCATCATGGTCACCAAGGTCAAGAAGAAGACCGTGCGCGCCGGGCGCAAGGTGACCGACAAGGACATCACCATGTTCACCCGCCAGCTGGCGACCATGATGAAGGCCGGCGTGCCGCTGCTGCAGTCGTTCGACATCGTCGGCCGCGGCCACTCCAATCCCTCGGTGGCCAAGCTGATCCTCGACCTGCGCGCCGACATCGAGACCGGCACCTCGCTCAACAACGCGTTCCGCAAGTATCCGCTGTACTTCGACGCCCTGTTCTGCAACCTGGTCGGGGCCGGCGAGCAGGCCGGTATCCTCGAGGACCTGCTGACCCGCCTGGCGATCTACAAGGAAAAGACGCTCGCGATCAAGAAGAAGATCAAGTCGGCCCTGACTTACCCGATCGCGATCCTGTCGGTCGCCTTCATCGTCACGGCCGTGATCATGATCTGGGTGGTGCCGGCATTTAAGAGCGTGTTCGAGTCCTTCGGCGCCGACCTGCCGGCTCCCACGGTGTTCGTGATGAACGTGTCCGCCTTCTTCGTGCAATGGTGGTACCTCATCTTCGGCTCCCTGGGCGGGTCCATCTATTTCTTCCTGCAGAGCTGGAAGCGCTCCGTCGTCGTGCAGCGCCGGATGGACGTGCTGCTGCTGAAGCTGCCCATTTTCGGCGACGTGATCCGCAAGGCCACGATCGCCCGCTGGACACGCACCCTGGCCACCATGTTCGCCGCCGGCGTGCCCCTGGTCGAGGCACTCGACTCGGTCGGCGGCGCCTCCGGCAACGCCGTCTACGTGGACGCGACGCGCAAGATCCAGAACGAGGTGTCGACCGGCACCAGCCTCACGCTGGCGATGACCAATGCCAACGTGTTCCCGCCCATGGTGACCCAGATGTGCGCCATCGGCGAGGAGTCCGGCGCGCTCGACGCCATGCTCGGCAAGGTGGCCGACTTCTACGAGGAAGAGGTCGACGAGGCCGTGTCCCAGCTGTCGTCCCTGATGGAGCCGCTGATCATGGCGATCCTGGGCATCCTGATCGGCGGCCTGGTGGTTGCGATGTACCTGCCGATCTTCAAACTCGGCTCGGTGGTCTGAGCCGCTATACTGGGCCTTTTTTTCAGGAGCCGCATGGAGCCACTACTGTTCGCCGCACCGGGCCAGCTGGCCGCCACCATCGCCGCCGCCGTGTTCGGCCTGGTGATCGGCAGCTTCCTCAACGTGGTCATCCACCGCCTGCCGAAGATGATGCAGCGCGACGACGACAACTACGTCGCCCACCGCAGCGAGCGCGCGCTGCCGCACCAGGACACCTACAACCTCATGGTGCCCCGTTCGGCCTGCCCGCACTGCGGGCACCGGATCACGGCACTGGAAAACATTCCCGTGCTGAGCTGGCTGGCCCTGCGCGGCAAATGCTCCGCGTGCAAGGCGCCCATCTCCCCCCGTTATCCGCTGGTGGAGCTGCTGACCGGCGCCCTGTCCGCGGTGCTGGTGTGGCAGTTCGGCAGCGGCCTGAGCGGCCTGGCCGCGCTGGTGTTCGCCTATCTCCTGATCGCGATGACCTTCATCGACGCCGACACCCAGTTCCTGCCCGATGACCTGACCTTTCCCCTGCTCTGGCTCGGGCTGCTGGTCAACCTGAACGCCACCTTCGTGCCGCTGAACGAAGCCGTGCTCGGGGCCGTGGCCGGCTACCTCGTGCTGTGGGCGGTGTACTGGCTGTTCAAGCTGGTCACCGGCAAGGAAGGCATGGGCTACGGCGACTTCAAGCTGCTGGCCGCGCTCGGCGCCTGGATGGGCTGGACCATGCTGCCGGCGATCATCCTCCTGTCCTCCGTAGTGGGCGCCGTGATCGGCATCGGCCTGATCGTGTTCCAGGGCCGCGGGCGCGAGCACAAGATTCCCTTCGGCCCTTACCTGGCCGGGGCCGGCATGCTGGCCATGCTGTTCCGTGAACCCCTGCTGCAGCTGAGCCGCGGGTTCGGCGCCGCCTGACATGTCCGCCGCTTCCGCTCCCGCCTTCGCCGTCGGCCTCACCGGCGGCATCGGCAGCGGCAAGTCCCTGGTGGCCGACCTGCTGGCCGAGCGCGGCGCGGCCATCGTCGACACCGACGCCATCGCCCACGCGCTGACGGCACCGCATGGCGCGGCGATCGACGCCATCGCCGCCGCCTTCGGGACCGGGTTCGTGACGCCCGAAGGCGCCCTCGACCGGGCCCGCATGCGCGCCCTCGTATTTACCGACCGCGACGCCAAGCGCCGTCTGGAAGCCATCCTCCATCCCCTGATCCGGGCCGAGGCCGAGGACCGGGCCGCACGCGCCGCCGCGCCCTACGTGGTGTTCGTCGTGCCGCTGCTGGTCGAGTCCGGCGGCTGGCGCCAGCGGGTCCAGCGCATCCTGGTGGTGGACTGCCCGGAGAGCGTGCAGATCCAGCGGGTCATGGCCCGCAATAACATGGCGGAAGAGCAAGTGCGGGCGATCCTCGCCGCCCAGGCCAGCCGCGCCGAACGCCTCGCCGCAGCCGACGACGTGATCGTCAACGACGGCCCGGTCGCGGCGCTGGGGCCGGAAGTGGACCGTCTGCACGCGAAATATCTCGCTTTTTCGGAAAATTTGGGCTGCATTCCCATGCAGCGTTTGTAATTTTGCTTCGCATGGTTCAGAATCACGGGGTCTTGTCCGGCTAAACCAAAGGGATATCACCTTGATCGTCTACGAATACCCTTTCAACGAGCGTATACGCACGTTGTTGCGGCTGGAAGACCTGTACGAAAAGTTCAAATTCTTTGTCCATCAGTCCCATCCGATGGAGCATCACGTGGCCCTGGCCACGATCTTCGACATGCTCGAGGTTGCCGGCCGGGCCGACCTCAAATCCGACCTGTTGCAGGAACTTGAGCGCCAAAAGCAAAGCCTGATGGCGTTTCGCTCCAATCCCAACGTGGCCACCGACATGCTCGACGCCGTGCTGGCCGAGCTGGAACAGGTCAGCGCCAACCTCGTCGCCGCGCAGGGCAAGACGGGACAGAACGTGCGCGACAACGAATGGCTGATGAGCATCCGCGGCCGCACCATCATTCCCGGCGGCGCCTGCGAATTCGACCTGCCGTCCTACCACGCCTGGCAGCGCCGCAGCGCCGAGCAGCGCTACGCCGACATCATGGGCTGGTTCGCGCCGCTCGCGCCCCTGTTCGACGCCCTGGCCCTGGTGCTGCGCCTGCTGCGCGACTCGGGCGGCCCGGTCAAGATGATCGCCATCGCCGGCTCCTACCAGCAGATGCTGCAGGGGAAGGTGTACCAGATGCTGCGCCTGTCACTGGACGAGTCGCTGGGCGCCATCCCCGAGATTTCCGCTAACAAATACATGCTGTGGGTACGCTTCACCAGCCAAGGCGGGGACTTGAAACCCAAGCCGCTGGAAGAGGACGTGCCCTTCGAGCTCACCCTCTGTAATTTCTGAGTTTCATGGTCACTGTCGTAGACTGCCCCACCTGTGGCGCCAAGGTGGAATGGACGGAAAAGAACAAATACCGTCCCTTCTGTTCCGAGCGCTGCAAGCAAATCGACCTGGGCGCCTGGGCCGAGGAAAAATACACCATCCCCGGCGCCGCGCCGGAAGACCCCGAAGACAAGCACTGACCCGCCGCCGCGGGGACGACGGGTTCAGGCCGTCACGCCGGCGGGAATGTGCAGGGGACGGGTGCTGGTGCTGTAGCGGTCCATGAACAGGCCTTCCAGGCTGATCTCCGGCTGGCGGCCGGACACCAGATCGGCCATCAGGCGCCCGGAACCGCAGGACATCGTCCAGCCCAGCGTGCCGTGGCCCGTATTCAGGAACAGGTTGCGGTAGGGCGTCGGGCCCACCACCGGGGTGCCGTCCGGCGTCATCGGGCGCAGGCCGCACCAGAAAGTCGCCTGGCCGATGTCGCCGCCCTGCGGGAACAGGCTGGTGACCGAGTGCACCAGGGTGTCGCGCCGCGCTTCGTGCAGGCGCAGGTCGTAACCGGCCAGTTCGGCCGTGCCGCCCACGCGGATGCGCTCGCCCAGGCGCGTGATGGCGACCTTGTAGGTCTCGTCCATCACCGTCGATTCCGGCGCGCCGCCGGCATCGGTGATCGGCACCGTGATCGAATAGCCCTTGACCGGATAGACCGGAATGCGGATCCCCAGCTCCTTGAGCAGCAGCGGCGAATAGCTGCCCAGCGCCAGCACGTAGGCGTCGGCCTTGAGCTCGCCTTCGGAGGTGCGCACGCCGGTGACCTTCTCGCCGTCCTGCAGCACGCGCTCGATCGTGACGCCGCCGCGGAACACCACGCCCAGTTCCGCCGCCATCTTCGCCAGCGCCTGGGTGAACTTGAAGCAGTCGCCGGTCTCGTCGCCGGGCAGGCGCAGGCCGCCGACGATCTTGTCGCGCACCCGCGCCAGCGCGGGCTCGGCGCCCACGCAGCCGGTCGGATCGAGCAGCTCGTAGGGCACGCCGTAGTCCTTCAGCACGTCGATGTCGCCTTGCGCGCCATCGAGCTGCCGCTGGGTGCGGAACACCTGCAGCGTGCCCTTGCTGCGTTCGTCGTAGCTGATGCCGGTGGCAGCCCGCAGCGCGCGCAGGCAGTCGCGCGAATATTCGGCCAGGCGCACCATGCGGCCCTTGTTTACCTGGTAGCTGCG